>JBIIGE010000095.1:0-4091 GCA_044236555.1 Aquirufa sp. | reverse complement strand
AAAGGAATCGATGCGAAAGTGCCGGCAGAGTTTTGGGAAACGATTCGTGACGAGATGCGTGCCTATTTAGCAAAAAATGAATTTGGCTTAGGTCTAGCTCATGGTGTGAAGCGCACGGGCGAAGTTTTAGCAGGCTTCTTCCCTTATGAAAAGGGAGATATTAATGAATTGTCAAACGAAATCTCTTTTGGCATCTAATCTCAATCATGCGCAAACTTGTCCTACTTTTATTACTTATCAGTTCTTTTGCTCACGCTCAAGAAGGCATTCCTGCAAAACCGAAGGGCTACATCTTAGATGAAGCAGGTCTTTTAAATCCAGAGGAGGAGAATGCACTCGAGCAGAAGATGCGTGGCTATGCGGACTCTACTTCCACACAATTTGCTATTGTATTAGTCAATTCAACGAACGGTCGCGATCCCTACGATTACGCCATCGATATAGGTAAAGGCTGGGGTGTAGGCCAAAAAGGCAAAAACAACGGCGTCGTCATTCTGGTAGCCATGCAGGATCGTAAGTTGCGTATCGTAACGGGTCGAGGCATCGAAGATGTTTTACCGGATGCCATTTGCAAACGAATTATCAACCGTACGTTAAAGCCTACTTTCAAAGCTGGCGCATATTACCAAGGTTTAGATGAAGCGACCACCGAAATGATGCGTCGGGCGAGTGGCGAGTTTAAGAATGAGGATAGTGGGGAAGGGGAACAAGGTATTCCTCCCGTGGTTATGATCTTCCTTTTTCTAATCGTAATTACCATTATACAGGCTCTTCGCAAAGGAGGCGGTGGCCGAGGTCCTGGCTCACGCGGAGGCGGCATGTTCTTCCCACCTATTTTCTTAGGAGGCGGAGATTATGGTCGTGGTGGCGGCTCTGGCGGGGGAGGTGGATTTGATTTCGGCGGCTTTGGCGGAGGGGACTTCGGTGGAGGCGGTGCCGGAGGAGATTTTTAATTATCTTTGTCCTATGAACCATCTGATCACCCAATCCCTACAAGAGTCCCAACAAGTCTTAGCTGATTTTTTAGCCAATCCTGCGAAGATTGAATCGATCGAAAAGGCCGCGGATGTATTAGTGGGCGCCTTGAAAAAAGGTAATAAAATTTTAACGTGTGGTAACGGTGGTAGTCACTGCGATGCGATGCATTTCGCAGAGGAATTATCAGGTCGTTACCGCGAGAATCGCCCTGCTTTAGCGGCGATGGCTATTTCAGATCCATCACACATCTCGTGTGTGAGCAATGACTTTGGGTACAATTATATCTTTTCTCGCTTCATCGAAGGTTTAGGAAACGCTGGGGATGTGCTCGTAGGGATTTCTACTTCCGGAAACTCAGAGAATATCATCGAGGCCGTAAAAGCGGCTCAGGCGAAAGGGATGGAGGTTATTCTGTTAACAGGAAAAGACGGTGGTAAACTAGCAGCCTATGGTTGCCATGAAATAAGAGTGGACCACTTTGGTTACGCAGATCGCATTCAAGAAATCCACATCAAAGTGATCCACATTTTGATTCAATTAATTGAATCAAAGTTGTTCTAATAAGAGGCATTTCCGCCATCATCATCCCCCATTACTACATCCACCATTTTGCGGAATAAGTCGCCTATGCGCGGTGCAGGTTTAGGTGGTTGAGGTTCTGTAAATCCGGTTTCTTTGGACATATCCTTCACTGGAGCACTTTCCATTTTAGTATCGTCAGCGTCTGCAGTCTCCTGTTGATCGTAGTATACTTGTACTAAACCGATAACGGTTGCAAATGACGGATCTTTAATTTCTGTGGCAATGGCCGGGTTAGCAGACGTAGCGTTAGGATCACCAATGCGCGCGTCTAAGCCAGTGAATTTTTGGAATAACTCATCGATATACGGTAATTGTGCACCACCGCCCGTTATGACGATACCCGCTTTTAGTTGTCTACAATCTGTTTGCTTTGAAATCTCCGCTACGATAATCGCCGCTAATTCTTTTAAGCGTTCTTCGATGATGATGGCTAGATTTTTCACAGAAACCGGAGTAGCCTTTCTACCAGAGATACCTGGAATCATGACAACCTCATTAATGGGAATGTCTTTTTGAATAGCTGAGCCAAAACGTACTTTCAAGTTTTCTGCGTGATCACGCGAAATCTCTAGTCCCGACTGAATGTCTTCAGTAATTAAATCTCCACCCCAGTTTAAAACGACAGCGTGCTTTAAACGGTTATTTTGGAAAATACTGATTTCAGAGGTTCCGCTACCTAAATCTACGAGTACAACCCCTTCTTGTTTTTCCTCAGCACTTAAAACAGCACTTGCCGTCGCCAAAGAACTGAAATAGACATTCCCTTTCTTTAAATGCTTTGTCTCAGCTGATTTTAAACATTGAGTTAATAAGTCGTTCTTGTTTGGATTCGCAGAAATGAAAACGAAATCTGCTTGTATTTTTTGACCGATTTGGCCTATGGGATCTAAGGTGTCTGGTAAATTACCTACCTTAAAACCTATCGGTAAGGTGTGTAATACACAAGGGTTTTTATCAGCAAACGTCCGTTTTGCTTCCTCAAAAAGGCTCATGACCTCTTGGCTGGAAACTGGTTCTCTTTCGTTTTTACGTGTTTTAGATAGAGTAAACGGCTGTACTTTGATGTGTGAACCCGATAAGTTCGACGCGAAGAAATGCTCTGAATTTTTCCCATCTAATACGTGGGAAATTTGATTCATTGCCTCTGAAATGGCCGCAGTGGTTTTGTTAATATTAACAATTTCGCCGTTCAATACGTTATTACTGTTGCCGGCAGTTCCTGTAGCTAAAATCTCTAATCTGCCCCGGTCGTTTTGCTTTCCTGCAATGGCTCTGACAAAAGAGCTTCCAATATCTAAACCGATAATTAAGTCGTTACGCATTTGTTATTTTTTTTCTAGAACGGATATTAAATTAAAAAATTTGGGTCTTATTCGCAAATAAGCTGATTCTTATATTTTAATTGAACCCAGGTGTATTTATTCCAACCCTTGTTTGGGATTACTTTTTGGTAAAAAATTAATAATTTTTTGAATTTGCTTTCAATATTCATCGGTAGTCCAAAATCAATTCGCGTCGTTCCTATCGTAGGGATTATCACGATGCCACCGTCTTTTGCGACGATGATTTGGGAGATTTGGGCTTTCCAAAAAGCGTTATTTTCAATATACTGAAAGAACGGAATTAAGGTCTTTCCTCGCTTATCCGTTAAGTCACGTTTTCCATCGAAATAAGGACCACCTGTGACTAGGATTCGAGGTGTAAACAGTGGGCTAGTCCCGATAAATTTACCATCCTCAGAAATGTATTGATCTGGAAAAGGGGAGGTGCCTATGGTCGACCGAACAATGCGGGCGATGGGCTTATATTCTTTAACGGATACGGAAATAATTCCACTGAAATCGTGGTGAGCCTCACAGGATTTTACTAACGGAATTCGCTTTACACGCTCTTCAATTTTACGTAAGGAAATCTGTGTGATAGGTTTGTCTAAGAAATAATCTGTCCCTTGTTCTGACACCATCAATTTGATGTCCTTTTTGCTTAAAAGTGCCTTTTCGTTCTCAGAATCGAGGCTAATTTCAACCCCTTTGCAAAGCACGTTGTTGAAACTAATTTCGGCAAATACGACAGCCGCTAGGACGAGGGTGAATAAAATCACCATCCCGATTACTTGCTTAATTAAGGTCGCGTTTGCTTTCATTTGAATAATTACACTAAGATAAGCTCAATTTTAAATCATTCAAAAGAAGATCGATATCTCCAGCCCCCATAGTGACTAAAAGTTTCGGTTTTTTTGCATCGATCACCTGTAAAAGGTCGGCTTTAGAAATTACCTGTTTCGCCTCAAGCTCAACTTTGCTCAATAACCAGTCCGAGGTAACACCTTCCATTGGTAATTCGCGCGCCGGATAAATATCTAATAAATAGAGTTCGTCAGCGATCGCTAAGCTCTTTGCAAAGTCATCTATAAAGTCCCTAGTCCTAGAGAATAAATGCGGCTGAAAGACTGCTGTAATTTTTTCGCCTGGGTAAAGTGCCCTCACCGAGTTGAGGCAAGCCGCAATTTCCGTAGGATGGTGCGCATAATC
>JBIIGE010000094.1:0-4103 GCA_044236555.1 Aquirufa sp. | reverse complement strand
GCAATCAACGCTGGAAATACTTCATTGAAGATTGAAATTGATGGGGGTGTTACTATGGCTAATGCGGCTGATTTATATAAAGCAGGTGCTAATGTGTTAGTGGCGGGAAGTTTTGTTTTTGCGTCCAAAGATCCGAAAGCAACCATTTCTGAATTACTATCTGTAGCTAATTAATTGGATGGGTGTCAGAATCTTCATCTTGTTGATTTTTGTTTCCACCCTTACTTTTGCCCAAAAAGTAAAATGGGCCTCTCAAGTTATTGCGGTTTCTAGTGAGTACAAAGATCCACTTCTCGGTAGAGAATATAGAGCCTTACATGCGCTAGGTCGACCTAGTAAATATCCTAAGATGACTGCAAGTCCGAGCGCTTGGCAGTCCATGACCGCTGATAATCCAGATGGCGAGTTTCTATTGGTCGGATTTGATACGACAATGGCAGTAAAGCAAATAGCCATTTTTGAAAATTCGGGTGCCGGAAGTATTGCGTCTGTAGATGGTTTGGATCAAAACAACAACATTTATCCCATTCGAACTTTATACGCAGGATATAATCTATCAGGTTCTCAGGTTACTACCATAAAATTACCTACCAAAACCACATTTAAGCTACGTGGTTTGAAGATTACCTTTAATTCTTTGCGAGTAAAGGGCTACTCACAAATCGATGCCATTGGGATTTCGGACAGTGATGAACCGATTGAGTCTTCTTTGAAATTAACATCAGATGCGAATGCATTTTTGGCAAGAGAAAATTTAGGCAATACGATTAATTCAAAGTTCAATGAAATATGCCCGGTCGTTAGTCCAGATGGACAAAAACTATATTTTACTCGTTGGAAGCATCCTGACAATTTAGGAGCTAATCGGAATCAGGATATTTGGGTCTCTAATTGGCAACCAGACCGAACTTGGTCGAAGCCGGCGCTTTTTCCGGCTCCTATTAATAATGAGGAAAACAATGCGGTTTGTGGAATTACGCCTAATGGAAAGACGCTTTTACTAAATAATGTGTACGGTAAGGACGGAACCATGGAAAAGGGTGTTTCTTTTTCTTTCCTGTTACGAACGGGAGAATGGAGTTTTCCAAAAGGACTCAAAATTGTCAATTTTAAGAATAAATCAGAATATTCTGAGTATACGCTAGCACCTAATAGTAAAGTGCTCCTTATGACTACAGAATCAAAAGATACTTATGGCGGAAAGGATATTTATGTTTCTTTTTTGAATGCAGATGATACTTGGTCTGAACCTAAAAATATTGGTCCTATTGTTAATACGGGGGAAGCCGAATCTACTCCCTTTATGGCTCCTGATGGAGTAACCATGTATTTTTCATCTTCAGGCCACATAGGTTATGGAAATAATGACATATTTCTCACGCGTAGATTAGATGATACCTGGCTTAATTGGTCGGTACCTGAAAACTTGGGACCTATTGTAAATACACCTCAATGGGATGGCTATTTCTCTGTTTCTGCTAAAGGTGACTATGCTTATTTCAGTTCTACCGAAAACTCCTTAGGTGCTGAAGATATTTTTCGGATTAAAATACCGGAAAAGGCCAAGCCACTAACGCTCATTCAGATGACGGGACAGGTGATTAATCAGAAGACCAAGGAGCCGATGGCTGCTAGAATTGTGATTAAATCAAAAGCAAACCCATCGGACTCACTCTCTATTGATTATGATCCCTATATAGGTGATTATAGTTTTATGTGGTTCGCTAAGAAGCCATTTACGATTCAAATTAAGAAGCAAGGATATTTTAGCAAAGCGGAAAATTTTGACTATACACTAGAAAAGAGTTTTTTGCTTGTTAATCGTAATTTTTTCCTACAAACGGTGGAAAAAAATAAGGCATATGTACTCCCAAACATAAATTTTGATCAAAGTAAGTCAGAGTTAAAGCCTGGTTTTGAGGCTGAGTTGGAGAAAGTTATTTTGCTTCTTTCAGAAAATACGCAATACAATTTGTTATTAGAGGGTCACACAGATAATCAAGGGGACTGGAATGATAATTTAAAGCTGTCTCAAGAACGCGTGGAGAATGTTAAAGCTTATTTAGTTTCAAAGGGAATTGATGCGAAACGAATTCAAACAAAGGGCTGGGGTGGATCAAAGCCATTAGCCAATAATCTTTTAGAGGACACCCGTAAAAATAACAGGCGTGTAGAGTTTACGCTCGTACCGGTGGAATAAAAATAGGGAGAATTCCTCCTCCCTATTCTAACTCAACCTAAAACTAATCTATTACAATAAAACGATTAAACTTTTGATGATCGCTGTTAAGCGAATGGCATCTAAAATACGTGCTTCGGTCGCTCCATGATTTTTAACTGATTGTTCATGCGAAGTAACACACATTTCACATCCATTAATGGCTGAAACCGTTAAACTGGCTAATTCAAAGAATTCTTTTCCAAGGACCGGATTCATCATAATGGACATACGAATACCTGCAGGTGCCGTATTATAGTATTCCTTATCTACCATGTGCTTAAATCGGTAAAAAATATTGTTTGCATTTAGCAAGGATACCAAAGCGTGAATTTCATTGATCTCCGCATCTGTAGCACCTTTTGATAAGGCTAATTCAGTTAAAGAGTCAATCGTTCTCGTATGCTTTTGATTTACTGAAACGGCCAAAGCTAAAAGCAATGCTTCCTTTTCATTTAATGTTTGAGCGCGTAATGCATTCGATACATTAATTTTAAGATCCTTAATATAGCGGTGATCTGCTGCATCTAAGGTATCTAAAAGGGCAAACGATTCTGTAGCAGGGATATTTATCTCTGCTAGTAAGTTGTCTTTAGTCTCACTCATGATTGTTGTTTTTATTAGCCCCAGGGAGTCCTGGGGCTAGGGAATAATTATAATGTAGCGTCGCCTTTTTTCCAGTTACAAGGACAAAGTTCATCCGTTTGTAAAGCGTCTAATACACGTAAAACCTCGTCTACGTTACGACCTACTGATAAATCATTTGCACATACCCAACGAACGATTCCATCTTGGTCAGCAATATAAGTAACACGGTAAGCTACTTTTTCTCCTTCTAATAGAATACCTAATTCTTCTGCTAAGCTTTTAGAGGTATCAGCTAACATAGGGAATTTTAAGCCACGTAAATCATCGTGATCTCTTCTCCAAGCAGCATGAACGAATTCAGAATCGGTTGATGCACCAATTAATACGGCATCGCGATCTGAAAAATCAGATGCACGGCGATTAAATTCTGCAATTTCGGTAGGACAAACAAAAGTAAAATCTTTTGGCCACCAGAACATAACTAACCATTTGCCATCCTTCTTGTGATCTTCTGAAGTAATTGTAGCGAATTCTTTTCCTTGCTCTAAAGAAACAACTGCTGTTTTTGAAAATGTTGGAAATTGACTTCCTAATCCTAACATGTGATTTGCCATTGTATTTGTTTTTATAATTTTCTGAACAATTAAGATACAAATTTGATTAAATTTAAAGTATTAGTCAAATCTATATTATCTATATTTGTATAGTTTTTACTTATAATATGACTATAACCCAATTAGAGTACATTGTCGCACTCGCAGATTTACAAAGTTTTTCTAAGGCGGCTGATTTTTGCTGTGTTTCACAGCCAAGTCTGAGCATGCAAGTGCAAAAACTTGAGGATGAATTAAATCTTATCTTGTTTAATCGAAAGGTAAAACCCTTACAACACACTCCGGAAGCACGTGATATCATTTTAAAAGCGCGAGCCATTTTGAATGAAAGTAATTCGATTCTTTCTCTTTCAAAAGGTTGGTCGAATCAAGTAAATGGATCCGTCACAATTGGTGTTATTCCCACTATAGCGCCTTATTTAATGCCTAAGTTTTTGGCAGATTTTCAATTAAAATATCCTGATTTAACTATTAGCATTGCAGAAACAACCACTTCTACCATTAAAAAGAGTATTCACGAAGGAAAAATTGATATTGGTATTTTAGTTACTCCTTTAAATGAGAATTTCGTCGAAATTCCGCTTTATTATGAGGAGTTGTTTTTGTATTCCAATGTTTGGGAAGAGGACGGATCGAAATTGAAATCTACTTTAGACCCTTCTAAGTTATGGTTATTGGAAGAA
>JBIIGE010000093.1:0-4146 GCA_044236555.1 Aquirufa sp. | reverse complement strand
CCTAATACTCGCGCGCGCTACATCTACATCTGCTCGCCACTCATCTGATAGCCACTGGTATGCGTTTCGATCACGAATCACCTCCTGCAGTAAATATTCTTTTTCTTCCATCATATTTCTCCTGTTATCTCCATCGTATAAATGGCAAATTGTGTCATTAATCTACTCACACTCGGGTGAGGCTCATCGTTGTAAAAGCGATACCCTGCTCGTTTAATTAACTCTTCTCCTAAATCCAAGGCCATAAATGCCTCATCTTCCACTAAGTACTCAGAGGTAGTATGGTATAAATAATAGCCTACCGGCACATTCACACAAGAAAAATGCGTCCGCAATTTCACAATATCAGTGTAACTATGCTCCTCTAAACTAAATTCTGTATCTCTTTTTTCAGAGAACTCTAATAATAGTTCAGTCCAAATCTTCCCTAATCCTTTTTCATCGTCCGGGTTAAACATCAATTTATTTCCTAACGTAATCGAGGAGGTATTCGCCGGGCTATCAAATTCGATAGCGTAGCCTACGTTTTGCAAAAAGTCCACCTCTACTTTTTCAGCTCCTACCGCTCCTATTTCTTCCTGTACCGGGAAAAAACCCTTCAGTACGGGTTGTCTTAAAAATAAAATTAAGCATAAGGCCACCCCCACTTTACAATCTGCTCCTAAACCCACCGGATTATCGGCTTCATCAAAACCTTTCAAGGCAGGCTTTAACACTCCCGCATAATTAGGTAACATCAGCTTCTTGGGAATAATCTTTTTCCCATGAATACGATGCACCGTATCCGTATGGGCTACCACTAAAGGGTATTTCTGAAAGCTCCCGATATTTCCTTTCTCCGCATATACATTGCCAATTTCATCTCTCCAGGCACGAATCCCGTGTTTCGTAAAAAACGCGAGCAAAAAATCAAATAGCTTATCCTCTTCCTTCGTATAGGTTTCAATAGCTAATACCTCTAGCAATAATTTATATTCGGTTTGGGTCATAGATGGATAGGTTTTTTTTAGTTTATGGGATAATAAAATGTTAGGGTTCAAGGATAATTAAGATTAGCTAAAATGAACGCTGAACTTTGACAGGTTGCAATGCTGACTCTTGGAATCTTGAATTTTGATTACAGGTTCTAGATCGGCTATCGATAGCGTGCGAATTGGCTATATATAGGTGCTGACCTTGAACTATTCTCTCCCCCTAACAATATTTTAGAGGGCGCTCCTTATGAGCGCCCGTTTAACTTACACTCCCTCAATAACCGTCTCATGGTTAAAGCGGTCTAACTCTTCTTCAATCGCCTCAATGCGATCCTGAAGTAAAAGCACTAACGAGTCTCTTACTTCTACTGTCAACTCCGCTGTTTTCAGCGTTTCGGTACTATCATACCGACTTGTTACCAATCCCTCAGCACAATCTAAGTGTTGTAACTTATTCGCCTGGGTCTTTAACTCCGCTAAGAGGAATATCTTCTGTAACATCCCTCCTTTTACGTTCGCTTCATGCAGCTTAGTTTTAAGTTCCACTAACTCTAACGCAAGGTCCTCGTAGTTTTTCAAGGAGTCATACACACTGTAAGGCCGTCTGTTTTTCTCCGAAATGGAGTTGTAACGGCTCGCTTTCGAAAACTCGGCTTCCATCCTTCCGATGATCCGGTTCTTCTTTTTTAGGCAATTCTTTATATTAGCCATATGATATATAAGGTTTTAGTTGATAAAAATCCCTCTCGAACATTGTAGCACAAAGTTCTGGGAATTAAAAAATAAAATGAATTAGATGTAAGGTTACAGCCTTACGCTGGCAGCGCTGAAAGGATTTCAGCGAAACTCAAGGATTCATACTTTTTAGCATCTGGAAATAGATTCACATAGGTTTGATTTAGCTCCATAAAATATTTCACTACCTCACCCATACCAGATCTTACTTTCGTATTTACCTTTTGACAAGCTGCATTCTCACAAATAAAATTTTGTGCAGAATGACCACTCAAAACAGAACCAATTGATCTAAACAAATGGGCATTTTGTTGACAATATTGGCACTCAATTGTTCTCCCCCCTTGATGAAAGGAAAGAGCCAATGCCCCCAAACTAGGGGACACCGTACAGTAACTAAACGCACCAAACTCCGCGGAATATTTGTTACCTAATTCCGGATGCGCTACTAAATACTCCCGATTTTCAAAGAACTTGTAAACATTAGGTCTAAATAGAGCTTCATCACGTTTGAATCGCTCTTTCACTTTAAACCAGGCTTCGTATTGACCATCTGTCAGAAAAATGACGCCATCGATAATTTCTAGTTTATTATCATCGATTAAATCTTTACGAACCATAGCCACACGACCTTGCCTATCTATCAGCTGGTATGATTCCGCTGATGGTAGATAAAGTGCTTCGGCGACTATTTTGTTCTGTTTACTCATTCTGTTCTTTTAGTCAGATTTAACGATGCAAAATTCTGAATAATTTTACATATACACAAGTCAATATCTTAATTATCAAGTACTTATGCTTAAATTCGGTGACAAAAATTAAGGACAAAAAAGACATATTTCATCTCTTTTTGGCCTCTATATTAACTAAAACTAAATTAGGGAGTGACAAAAAATCACATAAATCTAAGGGTGAATTTCTTTAAAATGTTCATAAATCATAACCATAGCTAGCGTATCTAACTCACAATATTTTAACAATCCACTGGTGATTTCAGCCCGCTCCTTATCTGTCATATCCTGATACTGCAACTTCGCATAAGCCGTTAAGGCCATTCCCCCATCAGCAATCCCATCCATCTCTGAAACGTTATCTTCTAAGTCAGATTCAGCCCACCCTTCGAACAAGGGAGGCAACATTTTATAGGGATTAACAACCTGTCCATTATCCACTTTAAGCCAAATATGCTCTGATGAAAAATTAGCACTTGACACGCCTACTTGCCCAATACTTTGGCTATACTTCGCTTTCAAAAGGGTGCTAGAATTTAATACGGCAGGAAGAACAGCCTTGATAGAATTAGATCCTTTTGTGTAAGGATTATAATAGTATTTAAATACTACCTCTTTTAAATCAACCATCTTCCTATCCCCGACCCACTTATCCACACTATTTTCTTTAGAAACAGTAATCGTCTTCATGAAATCAATTAAAGCAGTTTTATCTGCTTCAGTAGACGCTTTTAACTGTTCAATTACCGCATTTAAGATTGTATTTTCATGCGAGGCAAATCGAAATATCGTTCCTTTATCATTCTCTAAAGCACGCTTTAAGGCTCTGACAAAATGAAAATTAGGAAATTCCCCCGGCGTATTGGATATATATTCATCCGCATGTTCTACTCGTCCATCTGCGTGAATAAGGTGATGTGAAAATTGAAAGGCTACTTGCTCATAGGGGCGACGACCCGCAAAAAAAGGTAGAGCAACCGTCGAGGTTTCAAAATCTATCATATGTAGCGGAAACACCCAACCTTTCATTTCAGCCTTTAAGCCATCCTTATCTACATCAATCGTCATGTCATTTTTAACAGCCTTATCTACCTGCAATTGTTGACGAACTTTATGATTCCCATCTATATCTCCTTCTTGCAAATCTTTCATTAGAATTCGTCCATGCGGAAATGAACGCGTACCTCGGTAATTCCAAATCTCCATAGAACTTGGCTGCTTGAACTCTTTATCCGTCCACTGGTATTTCTTAATAAAACACTGTTCAAATCCAGATATCAAACCTTTAGCCTTCTCCTCCTCAGTTGCTTTAAACTCACAAAGTTTACAAGCTTTAAAATCTGGTTGCCAATTAAGGTATACATTATTGCGATAAGCGTCTCTAAATTTCACCATCGCATCACTGAAATTTAACTGCTTAGAATAGGGTTGTTTCCCATCAATAATCTCCTCTACAATATCATCGACATCTATTTCAGAAAGAACAGAATTACCTATTTCTGCCAAAGAATTCACCCGCTTTTCAATCCCCTGTCTCGGATCACCTCCCATAGGGACGCGAAACAACTGGTTCATTCCATCAATACTAGCTGTCTTCGTCTTGTCCGCCATCATAAATGAGGCTTTGTATTCAAATTGGGGAAACGCTAATTGAGCTACTTTCTTTTGAAAAGCTAAATCATATAGATAGGATTTGTATTCGCCAT
>JBIIGE010000041.1:0-15217 GCA_044236555.1 Aquirufa sp. | reverse complement strand
CTTAGGCATTCTAATTACTTCAGCCATCTTATTTTGTTTGAAAGTTTAAAATTACGCTTTAAACCCTGTTTTTAAAAATTTTTGTGATAATTATTCTCTACTAATCAAGTTTAAGAACTGCCATAAAGGCTTCTTGAGGAATTTCTACATTCCCTACTTGACGCATACGTTTTTTACCTTTTTTCTGCTTCTCTAATAATTTACGCTTACGAGAGATATCCCCGCCATAACATTTGGCCAAAACATCCTTACGTAACGCCTTCACCGTCTCGCGGGCAATGATTTTCTGACCAATTGCCGCTTGAATAGCAATTTCAAACTGTTGCCTTGGAATTAATTCACGCAATTTCTCACATAAACGTTTACCCCAATCATAGGCTTTATCGCGGTGAACAATGGCAGATAAAGCATCTACTTTATCTCCATTTAACATGATATCTAATTTAACCATGTCACCGGGTTCGTAATCTTTGTACTCGTAATCTAGGGAGGCATAACCTCTGGAAATTGTTTTAAGCCTGTCAAAAAAGTCGAAAACTACCTCAGAAAGCGGCATGTCAAACGTTAATTCAACGCGATCGGTTGTCAAATAAATCTGATTGACTAAAATACCTCTCTTGTCCATACAAAGACTCATAATGACCCCTGTGTACTCAGATTTTGTAATTATTTGCGCCTTAATATAGGGCTCTTCAATAGTGTCAATTAAGTTTGTTTCAGGTAAATCAGCAGGGGCGGATACCCACATCTCTTCTTTCGCGGTTGTCAATACCTTGAATTTCACCGAAGGAACCGTCGTAATTACGGTCATGTCAAATTCACGCTCAAGACGTTCTTGCACAATTTCCATGTGCAACATCCCTAAGAATCCACAACGGAATCCAAATCCTAAAGCGGCAGACGTTTCAGGTTCCCAAACTAACGAAGCATCATTTAATTGAAGCTTCTCCATCGCATCACGTAAATCTTCAAACTCGGATGTTTCAACCGGGTATATACCAGCAAAAACCATCGGTTTTACCTCTTCAAATCCCTGAATAGCGGTTACAGTAGGATTAGCTACGTGGGTAATGGTATCACCTACCTTTACTTCTTTGGCCTCTTTAATACCTGAAATCAAGTATCCTACGTCACCAGTTTTGATAATTTGCTTAGGTTCTTGTTCTAAACCTAAGGTGCCAATTTCATCTGCATGGTATTCTTTACCCGTGTTAATGAATTTTACTTTATCTCCTTTACGGATTTCTCCGTTGTATACTCGGAAAATAACCTCAATACCTCGGTAGGAGTTAAAGGTAGAATCAAAAATTAACGCTTGTAATGGTGCGTCTGGCTCGCCTTTAGGAGCAGGAATGCGCTCTACAACGGCGTCTAAGATATCTTTAATACCGATTCCTTCTTTGCCTGAGGCATGAATGATATCTTCTTTTTTACATCCAATTAAATCAATAATTTGATCAGAAACTTCCTCTGGCATCGCTCCAGGTAAGTCAATTTTATTTAGTACCGGGATAATCTCTAAATCGTGACTGATGGCTAAATATAAATTGGAAATAGTCTGCGCCTCAATACCTTGAGAAGCATCTACAATTAATAAAGCTCCTTCACAAGCGGCTATGGAACGTGAAACCTCATAGGAGAAATCGACGTGACCTGGGGTATCAATTAAGTTAAATGTATATAATTCCCCATCTTTTGGGTATTGCATTTGAATGGCATGAGACTTAATTGTAATTCCACGTTCCCGCTCTAAATCCATATCATCGAGCAACTGATTCATCATATCGCGCTTTTGAACGGTATTAGTGAATTCAATTAGTCGATCGGCCAGTGTACTTTTTCCGTGATCTATATGGGCAATGATGCAAAAATTACGCAGGTGTTTCATATACAATTATTTCTCCTTAGGGCTACCCCTTAAACTAAGCTACAAATATAGCCAAAACAAGGCATTTAAACCGTTTTATTGATTCATTAAATCTTCAATTTCCTCCCAATCCAAGGGAATGTTTTTCATTAGATTTATATTTTGTCCTTTTTGGATGACAAGGTTGTTTTCTAACCGAATTCCTAAACCCTCTTCTTGAATATAAATCCCTGGCTCACAAGTAAGAACCATTCCCTCTTGAAAAGGTTTGTATTTATCCCAAACATCATGCACATCTAAGCCTAAGTGATGAGCGACTCCATGCATAAAGTATTTCTTAAAAAGTGGATTCGCCGGATTTTGGTTTTCAACATCTGCTCGAGAAAACAAACCTAAATCAATCAGTTGGCCTTCCATGTACCGTTCTACTTCTTTTTGGTAATCGACCCAAAACACGCCAGGCTGCATAATTTCTGTTGCATAATTCAAAACAGAATGAACGGCTTGATACACTTGCTTTTGACGGGAATTGAACCGGCCATTAACCGGAATCGTTCGGGTCATATCCGCATTATAATTCGCATAAGATGCCCCTACATCTAATAATAGCAGATCACCTTCTTTACAAGGTTGTGCATTATCGATATAATGTAAAACGCACGCATTTGCTCCTGATGCTATGATAGGGGTGTAGGCAAAGCCATCTGATCGATTGCGCGTGAATTCGTGAATGAATTCTGCTTCTATTTCGTATTCAGTTACACCGGGTTTAGTAAAATTCAAAACGCGTCTAAAACCTTTTTCAGTAATGTCACAAGCAACTTGTAGCGCTTGTAACTCCTCCGGCTCTTTCTGCATTCTTAAATCGTTCAAAATAGGAGCGAGGCGACCTATCGCGTGATTTGGATATAAACTACGTAAACTAGCCCCTAAGCGAGCATTCTGAGTTTGAACGACAGACGCGTTTCGTAAATGTTCATTATCAGTCAAATAGAGATGATTCGCTGAATAAATTAACGTTTTGAGAAGCGTATCGAAATTAGTGGTCCATTGGATGTTTTTTATACCTGAAGTCTGAATTGCCTCTTCTTTAGTATATTTATGTCCCTCCCAAATCTCTATTAATTCAGATGTCTCACGGACAAAAGCTATTTCTCTCCATTGAGCTTCTGGTGCGTCTGGATATAAAATCAATAGCGTTTCCTCTTGATCTAAACCTGACAAATAAAACAAATCGCTATTCTGTCTGAAACCCATCGTCCCATCTGCATTGGTGGGCATTATGTCATTAGAACTAACAACAACAATAGATTTAGGCGGTAGTTGTGCGTATAATTTCGCACGATTTTTTTTAAATAATTCAGCTGAAAATGGAGTATATCTCATCTTATTTGCGACAAACGTAAATAATTTCTTCTAGTGGCAAAGCCATTCTTTTACTTTCTGGTAAGCCCAATTTTTCAATAAGGTTTACTGATTCTACTTTAAATCCTGAATTCTCTAATTGAACTCCGTAGTCACGGCCATAGATTCGTAGATGATCATCTTGTAAGAAATGAATCTCTCGCTCTCTAGGATCGGTAATGCTCGCATCTTCATAGGTTGTTGCGAGATCATAGCGTTGTGGACTTTGGCACAAAGCAAATCCGGATGGTTTTAATACGCGTCTTATTTCTTGCATACAACGAACATCGTCCTTTACATGTTCTAAAACGTGATTGCAGAATACCACATCAAATGTATTGTCTTCAAATGGAATATCGTGTAAATCCATTTTTACTTTTGCTAATGGACTTTCGATATCTGCCGTAATATATTGATTCCCTAAAAGCTGCTCAAATCGTTCGATAAAGCAATATTCAGGTGCAATGTGCAATAATTTAGGCTTACCTGTGAAAAAAGAAGTCTCGTTTTGTAAGTACAAGTACATTAACCGATGACGCTCTAAACTCAGACAAGAGGGGCAAAGGGCATTTTCGCGCGGCGTTAAACGACCATAAGGCAAAAAATGTCGGAAGGAATGATCACATACAGGGCAATAAACCTTATTTCCGGTTAAGAAAATACTATATATTTTTATCAGTTTATGCGCGAATAATTGAATGAATTTTCTCGGGATAAATCGTAAAACCCAGCTTATGATGTATTTCATAGAAACAAAAAAAGGGAAGGCTTTTATGTTGAAAACCTTCCCTTCAAAATTAAGAAATTAATTACATTTTTCTTAGCCAAATATTACGGAAGCTAACCGCATTTCCGTGATCTTGTAAACTGATAGGTCCTGGACCGTGTACTGGATTTAAAGGTTGTCCAATGTATTCAGTTGTACCCTGAATCTTAGTATGATTTTGAATGACGATACCGTTATGAATAACTGTTATATAAGCTGGTGTTTCAATTCCGCCATTTGTAGTGAACACGGGAGCGGTATATATAATATCATAGGTATTCCAATCCCCCATTTTTGATGTAGCATTCACTAACGGAGGTGTTTGCTTGTAAATAGCGCCTGCTTGACCATTGCGGTAAGTTGGGTTTTGGTAGGAGTTCATCACCTGAACCTCATACATGCCTTGCATAAATACACCACTATTTCCTTTTCCTTGACTTTTTAAAGTTTCAGGCTCGATAGGAGATTGCCACTCAATGTGTAATTGGTAGTTAGTAAACTTTTCTTTTGTCGAGATATTTCCCTTGCCGCCTACGACGGTCATTTTACCATCTGCTACTTTCCAAGCTGCTGGTGAACCATCTTTAGCAGATTCCCAATTATTGAGATTTTTCCCATCAAATAATACAATGGCATCCGATGGTATCGCACCTGGTGTTACTACGGGGATGCTAGGTTCCCAATATTCTGTGTCATTAGGGTTTGTTGGATTAGCTTTAACGTGACGATGATCTTGTGCTATCGTTAAATTAGTAGACCCTAAAAGTAGAGCTGAGATTACAAATAATGTCTTTTTCATTGTTGAATAGGATTGGATTGAGCATAAAAAAACCGGCATAAACCGGTTTAAATATAAAGAATATAATTCTTATTTAGCAAAGCTTGCTTTGATAGCTTCTACATCAACTAATTTGATGATAGGTCTTGCTTTTAAGATTTTAATAGCTGCAACCTTGTTGTTAGCTACTGCTTTATTTCTTCTGTCTTTACGTTTTAGTCTAGTTACTGCCATGTCTTTGATAATTTGGTTTGCAAAAATAGCTAAAATCGACTATTATCAAAAATATTATAGCATAATTAATTAAATTTGTTTTTTATCTATTATGCAGAAACCAGCGAACGCACGAGGTACTAGGGATTTTGGTCCTACAGAAATGGCAAAACGTAATTACGTTTTTGACATCATAAAGACTCATTTTCAGAGTTTTGGGTTTCAAACTATTGAGACGCCGGCCATGGAGAATTTATCTACCTTAACGGGTAAGTATGGTGATGAAGGCGATCAATTGCTCTTTAAAATTTTAAATAGTGGAGATTATTTGTCCAAAGTTTCTTCATTAGATATCGATGCTGGTTCTAAATCATTAACGTCTAAAATTGCTGAAAAGGGCCTTCGTTATGATTTAACGGTTCCTTTTGCGCGTTTCGTATCCATGAATCGCAATGACTTAGCGTTTCCTTTTCGTCGCTACCAAATTCAGCCTGTTTGGCGCGCTGATCGTCCCCAACGTGGTCGTTACCGGGAGTTCTATCAATGTGATGCTGATATTATTGGATCTGATTCCTTAGTAAACGAGGCAGAGTTAATTGCTTTATTTCAATCGATTTTTAATTCGCTGAAATTGAGAGTTAACCTATATCTGAATTCACGTAAGATTTTATCAGGTATTGTAGATACGCTAGGAGAAAGTGATCGTTTTGTTGCTTTTGCGGTTGCCCTAGATAAGTTAGACAAGATTGGCTGGGATAATGTGGCTAAGGAATTAGTTGAGAATGGATTTAGCCAGGCAAAAACGGATGCCATTAAGGATCTAGTGCTGTTTGAAGGAAATAATGAAGCTAAAATTGCGAAATTAACTGCCTTTTTTAATGAGAATGCCACAGGTTTACAGGGACTTGCAGAGATAAAAGAGGTTCTTTCTTTATCTGAAACAAATGGATTTTCTTCTGATAATCTTGTGTTTGATTATAGGTTAGCGCGGGGGTTAAGTTATTATACTGGCTTGATTTATGAAGGAAAGGCCATGGATTTGCCTTTTGGGTCAATTGTAGGTGGCGGACGCTATGATGATTTGACAAGTTCTTTTGGTTTGCCTAATATGTCAGGAGTAGGAATCTCATTCGGGATTGAACGAATCCTAGATGTGATGGAAGAATTGAATTTGTTTCCAGAAATTGCTACAAGTGCGAGTGCGATCTTATTTACGTATTTTGATGAAGACGGACGTAAGGCTAGCTTAGGAATGGCGAATGAATTGCGTAAAGTTGGTATTCCATCGGAGGTTTATCCAGATATTGCCAAAATCAAGAAGTCTTTTGAATTTGCCGATAAGAAGAAAATCGCTTATGTGGCAGTAATAGGGGAGTCTGAATTGAAAGAAGGAAAAGCGAATGTAAAGGATATGAAAAATGGAGAACAGAATCTGCTCTCCATCTCTGAAATGATTACATTACTGCAATAATACTTATCTCCAAGCCTTGAATTGATTGATCAATCCGTTAGTAGAAGAATCATGCGAATTAATTTTTTCGTCATTCTCTAATTCAGGTAAGATGGAATTAGCTAATTGTTTTCCTAGTTCTACACCCCATTGATCATAGCTGAAGATGTTCCAAATTACACCCTGAACAAAAATCTTATGCTCGTACATCGCTATTAGAGAGCCTAAAGTAGCTGGATCGAGCTGTTTAATTAGGAAAGAGTTCGTAGGTTTATTTCCCTCAAATACTTTAAAAGGAGCCAATTTCTCTATTTCAGCTTCACTCAAACCTGCTTTTTGCAATTCAGCGACTACAACCTCTTTTGATTTCCCATTCATCAATGCCTCTGTTTGCGCAAAGAAATTAGACATCAAAAGTGTATGGTGATTGCCTACTTTATTATGTGTCACAGCGGGTGCAATAAAATCAGCCGGAATTAATTGCGTTCCCTGGTGAATTAGTTGATAAAAGGCATGTTGACCATTTGTTCCAGGTTCTCCCCAAATAACAGGTCCCGTCGCATAATTCACTCGATTTCCAGCGCGATCGATTGTCTTTCCGTTGGATTCCATATCGCCTTGTTGGAAGTAGGCAGCAAAACGGTGCATGTATTGATCATATGGAAGGATAGCGTGTGTAGGAGCATTAAAGAAATTAACATACCAGATACCAAGTAAACCTAAAATTACTGGAATGTTGCTTTCAAATGATGACGAAGCAAAATGGCTATCCATCGCTTCTGCTCCAGCTAATAAGGCCTCGAAGTGGGTGTATCCCACCGATAAGCAAATCGATAATCCAATGGCCGACCACAACGAATATCGACCACCTACCCAATCCCAGAATACAAACATATTAGCAGTATCTATCCCAAATTCAGCCACAGCTTTTGTATTCGTAGATAAGGCCACAAAGTGCTTTGCAACGGCTGTATGATCTTTTGCGGTAGCTAAGAACCATTCCCTAGCCGTGAAGGCATTGGCCATTGTTTCTTGTGTAGTGAATGTTTTAGAGGCAATCAGAAATAAAGTCGTCTCTGGATTTAATTTCTTTAACGTCTCGGCGATGTGTGTGCCATCAACGTTACTCACAAAATGAACATTTAAGCGTGTTTTATAGGGCTTTAATGCTTCAGTAACCATTACGGGGCCTAAATCGGATCCACCTATACCAATGTTAACCACATCTGTAATCTCTTTACCAGAAAAACCTTTCCATGTCCCTGAAATTACTTTATCCGAAAATTCTTTCATCTGCGTTTTCACAGTTTGAATTTTGGGGATAATATTCTCGCCATCTACCAGGACTGATGCACTTGATTTCGCTCGTAAGGCGGTATGCAATACGGAACGTCCCTCGGTTTGATTTATCTTATCACCAGTAAATTGCGCTTTAATCGCATGTTCAAGGCCACATTCTTTGGCTAATTTGAGTAAGTTTTGAAAACATCCCTCATCAATAAGATTCTTAGAGAAGTCAAAAAATATACCATTAAATGTTTTTGTGTAAGTCGTTTGTCTTGCCGAATCATCCTTAAATAGTTGTGCGATAGTGGTTGATTCTAAACGTATTTGATCAGAAAGAAGATCTTTATAAGCAGAAGTAGAGGTAAAATTAATCGTTGATAACATGCGGATTATATTAATTGAGCTGCAAAAATACGGTTTTTAAATAAAAAATGCCAAAATCCACGACCTATGAATTTTGGCATTAGCCTCTTATTTCAACCTTTTACAAGTTAGGTTGTGGGGTTTTACGTAAATAGGGTTTCACTGATGTAAATCCTTTAGGGAATTTGGCAACTGCATCCTCGTTTGAAACCGCTGGAACAATGATTACATCATCTCCACTAACCCAATCTGCAGGTGTAGCTACTTGGTAGTTTGCTGTTAATTGTAATGAATCAATGACACGAAGTATTTCAGTAAAATTGCGACCTGTTGAAGCTGGGTAGGTAAGTGTCAACTTGATTTTTTTATCAGGACCAATGACAAACACCGAACGAACTGTAGCTTTCTCAGATGCATTTGGGTGAATCATATCATATAATAAGGCCACTTCTTTCTCTGGATCAGCGATGATAGGGAAGTTCATTTTGACTGAATTAACCTCTTCGATATCAGGTACCCATTTATTATGAGATTCTAAGCTATCCACAGAAATAGCAATAGGCTTCACGTTTCGTTTTTGGAATTCACCCGATAACAAGGCTGTTTTGCCTAATTCAGTTGTGCAAACAGGGGTGAAGTCTGCTGGATGGCTAAATAATAATACCCAAGAATCACCTATAAATTCATGAAAATTTATATGACCAAGCGTTGTATCAGCGCTAAATTCGGGTGCAATATCTCCTAATCTTAATGACATAATGGTAGGGGTTAAAGATTTAACACTAGTTTGTCTATCAAATATATAGATTAATAATTCATAAAAAAAGCAATCCTAAAATAAGATTGCTTTTAACATTACACTTCATCAACAAACTAAAAATCAAATAAATTAAAGAGCTGTAGGAGAAGGATTCGAACCTCCATGGTGCAGTTAGCCTCGACACAGAACTGATTTAGTGGTCAACCCATTATGCCGTGTTTGTCCTGAACTCACCACCCCCGAGACAGGAGGGCACGTCTGCCAATTTCATCACCCTACAGTGAAAATTATTACCTTTGCAATAATAAGTAGGACAAATATAAATGGAGAATTTCAATTTTTCAAAATTTTTCAAGAAAAAATGTCTTTTTTTGCATAATTTTTAAAATGAACCTGAAATAATTACGAAAATTCAATGGAAAAGAAGTTTGAGCTTGATCCTTTAGATTACAAGATATTAGAAATTTTAGTACAAGACGCTAATTTGCCCTACACCGAAATTGGATCACGATTAGATGTTTCAGGGGGAACAGTACATGTTCGAATGAAGAAGATGGAATCACTGGGTATAGTCAAAGGAGCTCAATTACTCATTGATTATTCAAAAATTGGCTGGGATATCACTGCTTTTTTAGGCATCTATCTGGATAAAAGTAGTTTGTATGAAGATGTAGCTAAACAATTAGAACAGATCCCAGAGGTAGTCAATATCCACTATACGACAGGTATTTATTCTATTTTTGCCAAAATTATTTGTCGGGACACACAACACTTAAGAGAAGTATTGCACGATAAAATTCAACGTGTTTCGGGCATACAACGAACAGAAACCTTCATCTCTTTGGAAGAAAGTTTAATCAGAAATACACCTTTATTATAATTGTTTAGATTAATTCTAAACTAAGTCTATTTTTCTCCAATTTCCTTTTGTAATTTTGTAGTCTAAATGCAAAATAATGGCAGAGAAAGTAGACGATATATTACAAGAAGTAACTTCAACCGATTATAAATACGGTTTTGAGTCTCATTTTGAGACGGATGAAGCTCCTATTGGTTTAAGTGAATCCATCATTCATTTTATTTCAGAGAAAAAAAACGAACCAGATTGGATGTTAGAGTGGCGTCTTTCGGCTTATCGTTATTGGAGAACTTTAGCAGAGCCTGACTGGGCTAATTTGTTGTATACGCCTGCTAAATACGATGAATTAAAGTATTATTCTGCTCCGGTACAAAAGAAGCAGTTAAATTCATTGGATGAAATTGATCCAGAACTTCGTAGAACTTTTGAGAAATTAGGTATTTCCTTGGATGAGCAAAAGCGTCTGTCGAATGTGGCTGTGGATGCGGTGATTGATTCGGTATCTGTAGCGACAACGTTTAAGGAGACTTTGGCTGAAAAAGGAGTCATCTTTTGTTCCATTTCAGAGGCTGTTCGAGAACATCCAGAATTAATCAAAAAATATTTAGGTTCAGTTGTCCCTGTAAAAGATAATTACTTTGCAGCATTGAATAGCGCGGTATTTTCGGATGGATCTTTCTGTTATATCCCTAAGGGCGTTCGTTGCCCTATGGAGTTATCTACCTATTTCCGTATTAATGCATCAGGTACAGGTCAATTCGAACGTACGTTGATCGTTGCGGAAGATGAATCCTATGTATCCTATTTAGAGGGCTGTACTGCTCCGATGCGTGATGAGAATCAATTACACGCAGCTGTAGTTGAAATTTATGTGCATGCGGGTGCTGAAGTGAAATATTCTACCGTTCAAAACTGGTATCCTGGTGATAAAGAAGGGAAGGGTGGTATCTATAATTTCGTAACTAAGCGTGGCATATGTGATGGTGCGCATTCGAAGTTATCATGGACGCAGGTAGAGACTGGTTCTGCGGTAACGTGGAAATATCCTTCAGTTATCCTAAAAGGGGATTATTCCATAGGTGAATTCTATTCTGTGGCGGTAACTAATAATTATCAGCAAGCGGATACTGGGACTAAAATGATTCACTTAGGGAAACATTCAAAGTCTCGTATCGTTTCGAAAGGTATTTCAGCAGGATTTTCTCAAAACTCATATCGCGGTCTAGTTCAAGTAGCTAGAAAAGCGGATGGATCTAAGAATTTCTCTCAATGTGATTCCCTTTTATTAGGGGATAAGTGTGGTGCACATACTTTTCCATACCTAGAGGTTAAAAATAATAGCTCGTCGGTGGAACACGAGGCCACCACTTCAAAAATTGGTGAGGACCAAATTTTTTATTGTAACCAACGTGGTTTGAGTACTGAAACGGCGGTTGCTTTGATTGTTAATGGTTATGCCAAAGAAGTATTGAAACAATTACCGATGGAGTTTGCCGTTGAAGCGCAAAAGCTGTTAGCTATTTCATTAGAGGGTTCGGTAGGGTAATTTATTTTACTCCGCCTGTATGAATGGCCACTAGTTTCGAATTAGAAGCTATGTGGCCATTTTTTATGTGTTCAATTAAAGCATAGAACATACGTCCTGTATAAATAGGCTCGATGGGTATTTGGTGTTTTTTATAAAAATCAGCGCAAAATAAATCGAGATCATTGTTTTGTTTGGCATATTTACCAAAAACAAACGCATCTTCAATAGTTAAATTAGTGGGACGCGTGTGCTCCTCAATCTCAGCTTTATTATTTAACGTCAAGACACCCACGACTGGCTTATTCGTGTAATTAGCCACTCCTATAGCCGTGGCTCCGGTACCAATGGCAGTATAAATCACATCATACGCAGGCAACTCGTTTACTAATTCTTTCATTCCCTGAACAGCTAAATGACCAAATCCACCCTCCGCAATTACTTGATATTGCTCAAATCCTGCTGGAATTGGTTTTATTCGATAGGCCGTTCTAGAGATAAATTGCAATTGCATTCCCCATTCGTTCATTTGGGCTAGAAATGGATTGCTCTTTAGGTGTAATTCGTCCCCCCTAATGATACCTACGGTAGGTATTCCAAGTGAATAACCCGCAAAGGCAAGGGCATAAAGGTGATTTGAATAAGCTCCACCAAAACTTAATAGTCCGGAATGTTCGTTAAATGAGAAGGTTTGGAGATAATTTTTTAATTTGCGCCACTTATTTCCCGAAATGATGGGATGGATGAGGTCATCTCTTTTGACAAACACCTGAATTCCTTTTGAATTCCAGCATTCATCAAAAATTTCTTCTATCGGAGAGGGTAAGTGTAACGCGTTAAATTCGAAATTTGCTATGTCCATCGATCCAGAAATGAATGCTCCTGATTCCGAAGAGGAAGATGATTTATTTGAGCATTTTAATTTCACCGTTGACAAAGGTCAGCAATTACTAAGAATAGACAAATATTTGATGATTAAAATTGCGGGAACTAGTCGCAATAAGATTCAAGTAGGTATAGATGCGGGATCGGTGAAGGTAAATGGAGGATTAATTAAGTCAAATTACCGTGTAAAGCCTTTTGACCATATTACTGTTTCTTTCGCTACGCCTCCTAGAGACAAAGAAGTATATCCAGAAGACATTCCGATTGATATTATTTATGAGGATGATCAACTTATTTTAGTGAATAAATCACCGGGAATGGTGGTGCATCCCGCTCAGGGGAATTGGTCAGGTACTTTAGTGAATGGGTTATTATTTCATTGCCAAAATCTTCCTGGACAAAAAGATATCAGACCAGGACTTGTGCATCGCATTGATAAGGATACATCGGGTATTTTAGTTATTGGTAAGACCGAATTCGCCTTGAATTTCCTAGGTCAACAATTTTTCGAACATAGCATTGAACGAACCTATTATGCCATTTGCTGGGGTGTTCCCAAAGAATGGAAGGGAACCATACGAAGTAAGATAGGCAGAAGTCCAAAAGACCGAAAGATTCAAGCTATTTTTCCTGAGGATTCTGAGTATGGGAGAATTGCGATAACGCACTATGAGGTTATGGAATCATTTGGTTTTGCATCCTTTGTTAAGTTTAAATTAGAAACAGGTCGTACGCATCAAATCAGGGCACATTTTCAGTCCATTGGCCATCCCTTATTCTCAGATTCTACTTATGGTGGTGACAAAATTCGCTATATGTCGTCCATGGCTAGTTTTAAATCCTTTATTGATAATGCCTTTAAAATTTGTCCGAGGCAAGCATTACATGCGTATTCATTAGGGTTTATTCATCCAACAACCAATGAATTTATGCAATTTGAACAAGAGTTTCCAGAAGACTTTTTAACCCTATTAACTAAATTAAGAGCCATCAATGGATAAGATAGAAATTCGTAGAGCGACTAAAGAAGACATTAGTTTAGTCCGAGACTTAGTAATGGAACTGGCCATTTTTGAAAAAGCTCCAGAAGAGGTTAGTTCCACAATTGATGATTATATAGTTGGAGGATTTTCTGAAAATCCTTTATTCTTTGCTAATCTAATTTATTTAAATGAGGAATTAGCTGGTTTTTCTCTCTGGTACTACCGTTTTTCTACTTGGAAGGGTAGACGTTTCTATTTAGAAGATTTATATATAAAGGAAAATTTTCGAGGTAAAGGCTTAGGGAAACGTTTAATCTTGGAGGCAATTGATGAGGCTAAACGTTCTCACTGTACGGGAATGATGTGGCAGGTCTTGGATTGGAATAAGCCAGCTATCGATTTTTATAATTCATTGGGAGTTAAAATGGACGCAGGTTGGCTAAATGTCCATTTAGATTTATAAGGATCCGCGATCACTAAAGTAAAATTCATTTGATTCGCGACCTCTTTCCCGGTGTATAATCATCTGAGCAGCTCGTTGACCCATTTTTTTAAAGTCATTTGAGATGACAGAAATACCTTCTGCTATAATCTCTTTTAATGGCGTATCATCGTAGGAAATAATACCGATATCCTTACCTACTTTCAATTTGTGCTTTGTAGTCCAATTGATCATTTTTATAAGGTCATATTCCCTAAATACGATATAGGCTTGGTTTACTTGCAATTCATAATCGTCATCTAAATCAGGAATGATATCAAATTCTAAGTTATTTTCTGTGCAGAATTGTGTAAACCCTTGAATGATGCCATCAGGCGTATATTGAAAGCTTTTTGAGCTTAAAACTAAATTAATCTGTTGGTATTTTTTTACCTTTTCTAAAGAAGATGTCAACCCTTGGTGGATATTTGATTCAAAATTTTGGTAAAGTATGGCATAGTCATCACTAAATTCCTTGATATCAATATCAAGCACTAATAACTTATCCTTGGGTATTTTAGAAACGATTTTGGCAACACTCTTATTAAAGTGTGGTAGAATGATGTAATGATTATACTTTCCCAAATTATTGGTTATCAACTCCTCAAATAATTCAATATCGTGGTAGTGGAAAAACAAATTATGACTCACATCTTCACCCAAATTATGGATAATGCTTTCATATAAGATCTCCTTGTATGGAGTTAATGCATCCATTAGAATAAACACACGTAAAGCATTTTTCGTATTGGTACTTGAAACATAGAACCCTTTCCCGTGATGTGAGCTAATCAATCCTTTTTCACGCAAATCATCGTAGGCTTTCGTTACGGTCATACGTGCCATGTTGAATTCACTTGCCACCTTATTGATAGATGGCAATTGTTTTCCGTGCTCTAGTAATCCAGAATTGATTCCATCGATGATGCCATCAATCAATTGCTGGTACTTTGGCTTGCTACTAGTAGGATCAAAATATATCATAAGAACACAATTAATGCATGATTACCTGTTTTTCGATGTCTTCTAAATTAGCTCCTTTAGTCTCTGGCATCATAAATGCTACATATCCAAGTTGTGCTACCATCATAACAGCGAAAAAGCCAAAAATGAGTGTACCACCAAAACTTTCTGTAAACAATGGGAAAAAATTAGCTACTAACGCAGCAAACACCCAGTGAGTTAAGGAACCCCACGCCATTCCAGACGCTCTGACGGAGTTAGGGAAAATCTCTGATATAAACACCCAAATAACCGAACCTTGTCCGATAGCATGAGAAGCAATAAAGGCAAATATATAAACAGGCACTAACGTATAGGATTCAGTATAGAATGAATAGGCAATTAAGCTTAGCGTAATTATATAACCTACTGACCCAATAAACATCAAAATACGACGACCCACTCGATCAATTAAATACCAACCTAACAAAGTAAATAACAGATTAGCAATTCCTATTCCAGCAGTCGATAACAAGGCACTTTCTTTACCTAAACCTGTTAATTCATAGATTCTAGGGGCATAATAGATGATGGCATTAATACCAGACATCTGATTAAAGAAGGCAAACAAAAAGGCTAAAGTTAAGGGCCAAA
>JBIIGE010000092.1:0-4215 GCA_044236555.1 Aquirufa sp. | reverse complement strand
GTTACTTTTTTGGCTAACCAAGCTACAGAACTAGCTGACTTGTTTACGTTCACTACTTTCGGTGCAGCTACTCCAGCGAAAGTGATTAGGCCTAAAGCCAAAGTTGCAATAATTACTTTTACAGATTTCATATAATTTATTGTTTAATTGTGAGAAAATACGGTTCTAAATTCGTCCAAAATTTGGTTCATTTCTTCGAGCCTTCTAACTCCTAATGTGTCGAAATGTTTTCCCCAATCATTTTGAACTTGGTCTACTTGGGTTAATAAATCTAGTCCAGCCGGCAATATCAAAACATCTACTGCTCTGCGATCTTGTGGACATTCGCGGCGAAGAACTAATTTTTTTTCTACTAATTTGTCTACTAGGCGTGAGGCATTCGACATTTTGTCTAACATCCGTTCGGTGATAGCTAAAACGGTCATTGGATTTCCTTGTTGGCCTCGAAGAATGCGAAGTACATTATATTGTTGTACTGTAAGGCCAAAGGGTTTCAATAATTCCTGTTGTTTCTGAACAATCCAGTTGCCTGTATAGATCGCATTCACAACGGCTTTTGCTGCCTCAGAAGGAAATTTTGACTGTTTTAAATCTTCGGAAATACCCATGGTGAAAATTTGATGTCGTAAAATTAAATGTAATTACATTAAATACAAATGAAAATAAATTTATTTTTTACAAAAACCTGATAATTTTAAATTTTGGCCTATTTTTGAATATGCAGACATTCCTATCACTTCAGTATCCCTTTATCCTGGCTTCTAATTCACCTCGCAGAAAAGAGATTTTGCGTTCCGCCGGATTCGAATTTTCTGTATTACCTAGTGACGTCGATGAATCCTTTTCAGCTGAGATGAAACCTCAGGAGGTACCGGTGCATTTGGCAGAAAGAAAAGCGAATGAATTAGCTCGGATTTCACCCAATGCGCTTGTTCTTGCCGCTGATACGGTCGTTATTTTAGGGGATGTTATTTTAAATAAACCACAGGATAAATCCGATGCGATTCATATGTTGCAGCAATTATCCGGAAAAACGCATGAGGTGGTCACCGGGATTGCCTTGCATACGCCCCAGGGATTATTTACAAAAGCGGATTCCGCTTTAGTTAAGTTCAGAACTTTTGAGGACTGGGAAATCGATTTTTATGTTCGTGAAGGATCTTGTTTAGATAAAGCAGGATCGTATGGGGTACAAGATTTCTTAGGAATGGTGGGAATTGAATCCATTCAGGGTTCTTTTTACACGGTGATGGGATTGCCCATTTATGACGTGTATCAACTGATGAAACCTTATGTTTTAGATGGGAAGCAGTTACTGATTAGATAGAGAAGCTTTCTCCGCATCCACATGTGCGACTTGCATTCGGGTTTTTGAATTGAAAACCTTTTCCATTTAAGCCATCTGAGAAATCTAATTCGGTGCCAGCAAGGTATAAGATTGATTTCTTGTCTACCATTACTTTCACACCTTTATCTTCGAAAATCATGTCGTTTGGTTGAGCTTCTGCAGCAAAATCCAAATTGTACATTAAGCCCGAGCAGCCGCCACCTTCTACCGCTACTCGTATGTTGAATTCTTCCGTTAAACCTTCTTTAGAACGTAATTCCTTGATTCTATTGGCAGCTAAATCCGATATCGTAAGCATGGTGGTCGTATTTTGATGAAAATATGATACAAAAGTAGCCCTTTTTTTGATAAAAAAAACCATTATTTAGAGTGAATCTAAATAAAGTCTAGTTTTTCAAAACCATTGGTCTTAATTTTGTGTTTCAATTGCAGATTAAAAACACATACCATGCTTTCAATAAAGAATTTACAAGCAAGAATAGGGGAGAAGGAAATCTTAAAAGGGATCAATTTAGAAATTAAAGCCGGTGAGGTTCACGCCATTATGGGACCTAATGGATCAGGTAAATCGACATTGGCATCGGTTTTAGCCGGTCGTGAAGATTATGAAGTGACCGCAGGATCCGTTGAATTTTTTGGAAAAGATTTATTGGACCTAGCTCCAGAAGAACGTGCAGCAGAGGGTTTATTCCTTGCATTTCAATACCCAGTGGAGATTCCGGGAGTTTCGACAACTAACTTTATGAAGTCAGCGGTGAACGAAATTCGTAAATACCGTGGCGAAGAGCCTTTGGACGCTGTTCAGTTTTTGAAGATGTTCAAAGAGAAGATGAGCTATGTGAATATTGATCAAAGTTTATTGTCTCGTGCATTAAATGAAGGTTTTTCCGGTGGAGAGAAGAAAAGAAATGAAATTTTCCAAATGGCGGTCTTAGAACCTAAATTAGCCATTTTAGATGAAACAGATTCCGGATTAGATATTGATGCCTTGCGTATCGTAGCAGAAGGAGTGAATAAATTGAAATCCCCAGATAACGCGACGATTGTAGTAACTCACTACCAACGTCTTTTGGACTATATTATTCCAGATTTTGTACATGTATTGTACAAAGGTAAGATTGTCAAATCAGGTGGTAAAGAATTAGCGCTTGAATTAGAAGAGCGTGGGTATGATTGGATTATTTCAGCTTTAGGAGAATAAGATGTTGTATAAAGAATTAACGTCAGTGTCTCAGAAAGAGGCCATAGAACGTTTTAAAGCCAAAGGATTTCCTACCAACAAATGGGAAGAATGGAAGTATGCGTCCTTGAAATCTTGGAATGAAAAAGACCTCGATTGGACTCCTGCACCATTGAGCGTGACTTCTTCAGCAAGTTTACAAACTCAGAATGGAAATACTAGCTTCCACGGCGCATTGCCCGCTGGAGTAGAATTTATTTCTTTCGATGCATTTATTGCGGCTAATCCTGCGATTGCAGCTAAATGGGAGCAGCGTTTACCTATTCTTGATCAGAATTCATTATATGATTTAAACACAGCGCTTGTGGTTCAACCCCAAGTTTTGTGGGTAAAAGCAGGTGTTACAGTGGACCAAGCTATCACACATGATTTTATTCTGTCTGCTGCGCATGCCTCAGCTGTTCAAAGTCGTTTGATCGTTTATGTAGAAGCTAATGCTTCGTTAACTTTAATTGAGCGCGCCTTTACACAGGAGGGTTCAGCTGAAGTTTTGTCCAATTTTGTACAAGAAATATACGTGAATGAGGCGGCGAATTTGACCTATGTGAAGGAGCAAGATTTGGCCCAAAACACGACTCACATCGATCATACCTTCATTACGCAGCTGTCTAATAGCCAGGTAGATCTCTTTACCTTTTCACTTAATGCAGCTTATATTCGTAATAACTTGCATTTCTACAGTGATGGTGAAAATGTGGTTTCTAATTTAAATGGCCTATATGTTCCTGGAGAGGATCAATTGATGGATTCTCACACGGTAGTAGATCACCGCAAACCGAATTCGGAATCTCACGAACTATACAAAGGCGTGTTGTTAGGCAATTCGACAGGGGTGTTTAATGGTAAGATTTTTGTGCGTCCAGATGCTCAAAAGACCAATGCATTCCAAAGTTGCAAGAACGTACTCGCTTCCACGCGTGCTACAATGAATACCAAGCCACAATTAGAGATTTGGGCGGATGATGTGAAATGTTCACACGGAACTACCACAGGTCAATTGAATGATGAAGCCTTATTCTATTTACGTTCTAGAGGTATTTCATTAGGAAATGCGCGTACATTATTGTTACTCGCTTTTGTTCAAGAGGTAATTGACCGCGTATCACATGAAGAGACAAAGTTACGTTTGACAGATAAAATTATTTCTAAAATCCAGACTTCCTTAGCGATTTAATCATGGCGGAAAAATTAAATATAGATCAAATCAGAGCAGATTTCCCTGTTTTACATCAGCAGGTAAACAAGGCTCCCTTGATTTATTTTGATAATGCGGCGACTACTCAGAAGCCTAAAGCCGTGATGGATGCGCTTTCAGCCTATTATGAGCAGGATAATGCAAACATTCACCGAGGAATTCACACCTTGGCAGAACGTGCAACTACGGCTTACGAATTAACGCGGAAGAAATTAGCCGCCTTTTTAAATTCACCTTCCACTGACCAGATTATATTCACTTCGGGTACCACTGCAGGGATAAATTTAGTGGCTCAAACTTTTGGTCGTGCAAACGTCGGAAAAGGAGATCAAATCATCGTTTCTAACTTAGAACACCACTCAAACATCGTGCCTTGGCAGATGATTGCAGAGGAAAAAGGGGCAGAGATTAAGGTGATACCAGTAAGTGATG
>JBIIGE010000091.1:0-4227 GCA_044236555.1 Aquirufa sp. | reverse complement strand
ACAAGCGATGGATGTTAAATGGGAAAATTGTTAAACCAATAATGGTAGATGGTCGCCCCACTCTTCGTCTAAACGGCCTATCTCACAATCTCGTTTTAATGGAGTAGAAGGCAATTTTTGACCGTTAAATTAATCGTGTTAAAAGTTTTTGGTTATTCTTCTAATTGCAGGTAATTTCACTCATCTAATCAATTGATTTAGGTCGTTTTGTCCCGATTAAATGAGTACATTAAAAACAATTATTCTGGTTCTTATTTCTTTTTGTGCCTTCTCACAAAAAATTTATACACCCTTTTTTCGTTACAAGAGTTTTGTGCCTGCCATAGACACATCTGCCACGGTAAGTAATGAAGTGCTTGAAATTAGACGTAGGTTATCGGAGGAAAAAGACCCTTGGAAAAAACGGCAATTGACGATTGCCGCTAATAATTACCAGTGGTTAGAAGGCCTAAAAAAGAAGCATAAGATTATCTTAGTAAATATTCCGTCTGCTACCCTTCAAGTTTTCGATCATGGCAAGAAACAAGTGACGATGAAAGTGGTAGTAGGCAAGAAAAGAACGCCTACCTCCACCTTGCTGAGCTCTCTAAACCAAATGACGATTAATCCTTTTTGGTATGTGACTCGAAATATTGCCACCCGTGAAATGTTGCCGCGCATCATTAAGAATGCGGGCTATTTAAAAAGAAATCGTATTCGCGTTCTAGATTCTACACACAAAGTAGTTGATCCAGCTGCCGTAAATTGGAGTGGTTTGAGTCGGGGTAATTTCCCTTATACTTTACGCCAAAACAGTGGCAACGCAAATTCTTTAGGCTCCTTGAAATTTCAATTCAACAATCCCTATTTTCTTTACCTCCACGACACCGATTCTAAGCATCTTTTTGCGAAAGAAAATCGCTTTTTCAGCCATGGATGTGTCCGGGTGGAAAAGCCTCTTGAACTAGCCTCTTTAGTGCTAAACACAAAACAGGATTTGATTAAAGCTGATATACAAAAGAAGAAGACTAAAAATATCCCGCTCGCCTCTAAAGACCCTTACCTTGTTATTTTTTGGTACACCATCGTGGATTTTGACTCATCAGGAACATTGAAATATTTTCCAGATGTATACCAAAGGTATTAGTCCAGTAACCTCGTTTTACCTAGACTACCAATAATATCCGACGCCACTAAGCAGGATTTCGATTGCGATTCTACTGCAATATCAGCTGCTAATCCATGCACATATACCGCTAGGCAAGCCGCCGTTGTATTCTCATAACCTTGCGCACAAAGTGCCGCTGTAATCCCCGTTAACACATCGCCAGAACCCGCCGTTGCCATCCCATCATTTCCCGTCGTATTCACAAACTGTTGGCCTGATGGCAACGAAACCAACGTAGGAGAGGACTTCAAAATCAAATTCGTCGAATGCGCATGCGCAAAAGCAAAACTCTGCTGCTCACTATTACCAGAGAATGTCTGAATCCGTGCAAACTCCCCAATATGTGGCGTCAAAATATGTCTTTCATTCAGCAAACTCAATAATTCAGGATTCAAACCCAAAATACTAAGCGCATCAGCATCTAGCACCAAGGGACTTAGATAATTTTCTAATAAATAGCGCACATTTTCAACCACATCACCTAAAAACCAAATCCCAGGCCCAATTGCAATCGCATCAAAACTACTAAGATCCAATTCTTTTAAGGGAGCAATTGTATACATGATTTCTGGACTATCTGCTAATAAGGCAGTCACACCTTCCTCTGGAATCATCGCCGTGACTAACCCACAACCCGCGTGCAAAGCTGCTCTGGCACAAAGAATACCTGACCCCACTTTGCCTGGACTTCCAGCAATCACCAGCACGTGTCCAAACGTTTTTTTATGTCCTTTCGTAATGCGGTGTTTCGTGTGGGCGGCTACCCAATTAGCGTCGATTTGATTCATTTTTTCTCTTAGGTTGTGGAGGATAATGTAATGAAAAAAGGGCATTTATTTGATTTAATTGCCACTAAATAAATTTTCTTTGCAAAAAGTTAAAACAAATTTTAAGTTTAAAATGTTATCAACCATCATATAAATTTTAAGCTAATGAAAAATCAATATTCAATTATTCTTGCACTTTTATTGATGGCATCCACTTCTGTAGTTACAAAAGCTCAGTCAAGTGATTTTCTTAACTCCTATTTTGAAAATCAAACACCCTTAAATAATAACACATTTAGTTTTTCCTTGGTTGGTGTTATAATTGGAGATAAGAAACTAGGTGGTAACAATGACTACTCTTCAAAAAAAGATGGCCATGTTGTGAATATACCTGAATTGCTAGATGCAAACAGCATGTCCTTTTATGGGGTTTCTCCTAATATAGTTTTGAATTCCGCCTCAAAATTTAATCAATTATTGGTTAATAAAAATCTTGAATGGTTTAACTCTAATATGCCCAAATTAGAAATTTTAAAAAATAAATTAGTAACCTTTAACTATAGTGACGGTAATAATGAATCCTTCTTATTTAATGTAAAAAAACTCATTGATTCAGAGGAAAATAATAATTACCGCAAAGCGCTTCAATTAGAGTTTGCAACAGAGGAAGTTAAAAAGGATGATGATGGAAATGATGACAGAAGTGGAAATGTAGTTTGGCGAATATTTGCATTAGGGGATGAAACTTATTTAGCGTTAAGTGGTAATCAGTTAAATAGAATTCATTTAGATTTGTTTTCGGCTTACAAAAAAGAAAATAATTATGATTATCAAGATGATGATCGCCTAGGTGTTCAAGTTTCATGGGGTTCTGATGTGAGAATGCTTACTCAAGATGAACTAAATCAACTTAACGGTGCCAAAACAACTGGTAAGGGAATTTATTTGGCTAGAACCAAGGATAAATTTATGGACAGTGGATATTATTTAAATCCATCTGAAATGGTTTTTTTATTTAAGTTATACCAATAAAATAAATTGCTGAACTATTAAAAAGGACATCTCGCAGGAGATGTCCTTTTTATTTTGTTCGATAACTTGAGTAGCCCTGGAAGGAATCGAGTCGGACGTGACCCCTGCCTCATCTTAGGTATTGGAAACCTAGATCAAAACAAAAGTCATTATTCTTTCAAATGTTTTTTGAAGAAATTTATTGTTCTACTCCAAGCTAAATCGGCCGGTTCTTTCTGATAGCGCGCTGGGGATGAGTCATTATTAAAGGCATGCTGTGCGCCTTCATAAATAAACAATTGATAATCAATCTGATTGCTTTTTAGCGCATTTTCATAGGCTGGAATACCCGCATTGATACGTTCATCTAAACCGGCATAATGAAGCATTAATTTGGCCTTAATTTTAGGCACGAGTGTAGCGTCGATTTGCCGACCGTAATACGGCACGCCTAAAGTTAACGCTGGATCCGCAGCAGCCAAATCGTTTACGACTCCACCTCCCCAACAGAATCCAATGCAGGCGGTTTTTTGGTTACTATTTTTCAAGGTTCTTAGGTAGCTAAGACCGCTCATCATATTTTCTATGTTTTGCTTTGCATCTAATTTTCCTATTAGCGCTCGCCCTTCATCTTCATTGATGGGCGTCCCACCAAATTGACTTAAGCCGTCGATTCCTAACGCAATAAATCCCTCCTTGGCGATTCGCCTCGTAACATCTTTAATGTGTGGGGTTAAGCCTCTATTTTCATGTATAACCAAAACAGCACCCAAGCGCTTTTTTGCCTGCTTGGGTTGGGCTAAATATCCTTTGATAACGCCGTTAGGGGAAGGGAATTCCGCGGTTGAAATGAGTAAGTCGCTATCATCCTCGGCAACTTGCGCACTTGCCGTATAACTGCCCTCCAAAGCTGGCAAAATCGTGCTTAATGCAGTTGTGCCACCGATTAATTTGGTTAATCGACTTAAAAATACCTCTCTAGTTAAAGGCTTATGTGTATATTCATCAAATAGTTGAATGATTTCTTGATTTAACTTCATCGTAAATTTTATTTAAAATGTTATTTTTCAGGAATGATTGGCAATATAAAATTTTATTGGCGGGGTTTACCTATTTGTGCTAACTAGCACAAAATTTTTCAATTCCATAACATTGGTACCTATGAGAAAATTAGTTCAAGCATTGTTATTTATTTCGTTTGCTTTTTCGAGTCAAGCGCAAATAGTTGACTTTTCGAATGCGCATGTATTGGTAACAAAAGAATTAAAATCACCTTTTAGAGAAACTTATATTAGATTAATT
>JBIIGE010000090.1:0-4268 GCA_044236555.1 Aquirufa sp. | reverse complement strand
TATGACATCATGTTAAATAATACCGATCCTACGCTGGTTGCTCAACAATTAGATATAGGTAATATGATTAACGGAGGAGGAGTTCCTGCCGAGGTCATGAAGAAATTCCCAGGTCGTTTCGTATCGATGCACGTGAAAGATGAGGTTCCATCATCAGCTGGACATGAGAAATTTGAATCCACCATTTTAGGTAAAGGTTCTGGCCAAATCGACGTTCAAGCCTTAGTTAAATTAGGGGACAAAGAAGGTGGAACGAAACATTTTATTATCGAACAAGAATCATACCAAGGATTAAAGCCATTGGATTGTATGAAGCAAAATATTGCGATCATGCGTGGATGGGGATACAAATAAAAAATTTACTATGAAAAAAATTGTTTTAATCAGCTTATTAGCTGCTCCCTTTTTAGCGGATGCGCAATCTAGTTTAAAACCGGTCATCGCTCAAAAAGCAGATGCCATGAAAGACAAGGTTATCGCTTGGCGTCGTGATTTTCACGAACATCCTGAATTAGGTAACCAAGAAGTGCGTACAGCTGGAATCGTTGCGGCACATTTGCGTTCCTTAGGCATCGAGGTGCAAGAAAAAGTAGCCAATACCGGCGTAGTGGGAATTCTCAGAGGTGGAAAACCAGGTCCAGTCGTTGCTTTACGTGCAGATATGGATGGTTTGCCAGTTTCGGAGCGGGTAGATATTCCCTTTAAATCTAAAGTTGTAACGGATTTCAATGGCCAAAAAACAGGCGTCATGCATGCCTGCGGTCATGATTCTCATGTGGCAATTTTGATGGGAGTTGCAGAAATTTTAGCCTCAGAGAAAGCGAATTTAGCGGGGACTGTGAAATTCATTTTCCAGCCGGCAGAAGAGGGCGTTTACAATGACAAAGGCGAGACCATTCTAGCAGGTGCTGAATTAATGGTGAAAGAGGGCGTATTAGAAAATCCCAAAGTCGATGTGATATTTGGTTTACACATTGGTGCTGGAAATGATAATGGCGTGATTGAATATAAGCCAGGTGCAACAATGGCAGCAGTGGATCAATTAGATATTAAGGTCAAAGGAAAACAGGCGCATGGCGCAAGTCCTTGGACCGGAATTGACCCGATTGTGATTTCATCTCAAATTGTGATGGGGCTACAAACAATCGTGTCGCGTTCAGTTAATATCACCGAAGATCCTGCGATTGTTACTGTGGGTGCTATTCACAGTGGTATTCGACAAAATATCATTCCGGAATCTTCTCATATGATTGGAACTATTCGGACTTTTGGCACAGCGCAACGTGAATTAGTGCACAAGCGCATCAAAGATATCGCAACCAATATTGCCGAAAGTGGTGGCGGAAAAGCGGATGTGACGATTGGAACAGGATATCCTATGACCTATAATGACCCGCAATTGGTGGAGAAAATGTTGCCTACTTTACAAGGTGTGAATGGTAAAGATCGGGTAAGAACAGTTCCAGCGCACACGGGTGCAGAGGATTTCTCCTTCTTCCAACAAAAAGTTCCTGGGTTCTTCTTCTTTTTAGGAGCAAGACCTGATAACAAAAAGGCGAATGAGGTGGCAGGTCACCACACACCAGATTTTTACCTAGATGAAGGTCAATTCCAAGTGGGGGTTAAAGCTCTGGGTAGTTTAGTGGTGGACTACATGGACATGGCGCAACCGAAGAAAAAGAAATAGATTTTAAGAGACGCGATTTTCGCGTCTCTTTTTTTATGTTAGTTTCAAACTCCGGTAGAAAATTTTTGATAAATAATTTGACCTATCCTAGGTAGACTGGTGCCATTGAGCCCTTTTAACATTGTAATTATAATAAAATAAATTTAACATGTACAAACACGTATCATATCTCTGGGATGACGCAAAAGCAGCTGCACTTGCCGGAAATGAAGTCGATCTATTCATCTACCGTTCGAACATTCTAGGGGCGGATTTACGCATTACTAATTATGGCGGAGGAAATACCTCGGTAAAAATACAAGACAAGGATCCTTTAACGGGATCTGAGACAGAGGTAATGTGGATCAAAGGCTCAGGTGGAGATATCGGAACCTTGAAAAAATCTGGTTGCGCGGCTTTGTACATGGAGCGTTTACTTTCATTAACTACTGTATACCGAGGTTTGAAACACGAAGATGAGATGGTTGAATTGTTTAATCATTGCATTTTTGATTTATCGTCCAAAGCACCATCCATCGACACGCCCTTGCATGGCTTTTTACCGTTCAAACACATTGATCACTTACATCCGGACGCGGCGATTGCGATCGCGGCTTCGAAAGATGGTGAGCAAATTACGAAAGACTTATTTGGAGGACAGATCGGTTGGGTAGGCTGGCAACGTCCCGGTTTTGATTTAGGATTGCAATTAAAAGCCTGTTTGGATGAAGCAACTTCTCGAGGTGTTCAATTGCGTGGCATCATGTTAGGCTCCCATGGATTATTTACTTGGGGCGATACGTCCTACGAATGTTACCTAAATACATTAGAAGTCATAGAGAAATGTGCAGAATACATTGAATCGAAAACGGGATCTGTTTTTGGTGGTGCGCGCATATCATCTTTTTCTGCGGAAGAACGTTCTGCAAAGGCAGCTGCTTTGGCACCCGTTTTACGCGGATTCTGCTCCTCTCACGTGCAAATGGTGGGACATTTCTCCGACGATGAGCGCGTATTGCAATTCATCAATTCAAATGATTTAGATCGTTTAGCTCCTTTGGGAACCTCTTGCCCAGACCACTTCTTGCGGACAAAAATTTCGCCCTTAGTGTTGGGATCAGATGTTTCAGTGGAGGCTTTGACGCCATTGTTTGCCGATTACCGTCAGATGTATGCAGCTTATTACGATAGCTGTAAGCATTCGAATTCTCCGTCGATGCGGGATCCGAATCCAGTAGTGATTTTATATCCAGGTGTAGGGATGTTTACGTTTGCTAAAGATAAACAAACAGCTCGCGTGGCCTCAGAATTTTATACCAATGCCATCAATGTGATGCGTGGTGCGGAGGCTATTTCCTCTTATACATCCTTGCCTCGTCAGGAGGCTTTTGATATTGAATATTGGTTATTGGAAGAAGCAAAACTGCAACGCATGCCTAAGCCAAAAGCTTTATCAGGACGTGTGGCGTTTGTCACAGGATCGGGTGGAGGCATCGGTAAGGCCATCGCTAAAAAGATGGCTCAAGAAGGTGCTTGCGTGATTTTGAATGATGTGAATGCGGATCGATTAGCGGAGGCTAAAGCTGAATTTGTGGGCTTGTTCGGTAAGGACATTGTTTCTACCGTGATAGCCGATGTGACCAATCAGGAATCCATTGAGGAGGCGATGAAGCAAGCAGCATTGGATTTTGGTGGGGTGGATATTATCGTTAATAATGCGGGTATTTCTATTTCAAAAGGGATCTTGGAGCATACGCAGGCTGATTGGGATAAATTATATGATATATTAGTGAAGGGTCAGTACTTGGTTTCACAAGCGGCGATTGCCGTGATGCGCAAACAAGGATTGGGCGGAGATATCGTGAATATTGTTTCTAAAAATGCTTTTGTGGCTGGACCTAATAACGTGGGTTATGGTTCAGCAAAAGCAGCGCAGGCACACATGACGCGATTATTAGCGGCTGAATTAGGGCCAGATCACATTCGCGTGAATACGGTAAATCCAGATGCGGTAATTGCTGATTCCAATATTTGGGCAGGTGGATGGGCCGAAGGTCGCGCAAAAGCCTATGGCATAACCGTTGCTGAATTACCAGCTTATTATGCTAAACGTACGCTATTAAATGAATCAATCTTGCCGGATGATATTGCCAATGCTTGCTTCGCATTTGTAGGTGGCTTATTGAATAAGTCAACAGGAAATGCCATAAACGTAGATGGAGGTGTAGCTGCAGGATTTTTAAGATAATAAGATGAATATTTCTAGCCATAACGATGCTTTATTGGCGCAACATACGCGCCGATTGGATTTCTTGAAATCCGAGGTGAATTTACCAGCTGGTATTTTACAGAAGTTAAAGGATTTTCAAATCGCTATTCCTTCTTGGGCCTTAGGCACGGGAGGAACTCGTTTCGGTCGGTTCTCCGGCGGAGGCGAACCGCGTAATTTGGAAGAAAAAATAGCGGATGTCGGGTTGTTGCATGCCTTAAATCAGTCCTCCGGGGCTATTTCGTTACATATTCCATGGGATATCCCTACGGACCCTGCGGCAATACGCTCTTTAGCAGCCCAACATGGTTTGGCATTCGACGCAGTAAACTC
>JBIIGE010000089.1:0-4319 GCA_044236555.1 Aquirufa sp. | reverse complement strand
ATCAAGCGGAACAAGCGAAGAATGCTGCGGTTGAATTAGCTAAGGCTAATTTACGTAATGAACTACAGGCATCTTTAACCGCTAAGGAGCAAGAGATTGCTGCGATGAGAGCTGAGAAAGAAAAACTAGCGCTGGAGCAACAATTGAAAGTGAAGGAGGCGGTAAGTACTATTGAACAAGAGCGTAATGATTTAGCTAGTCAATTAAAGTTGAAGGAAACAGAGCAAGCCTTAGAGACGAAGTCCTTACAAGAGGTACACACGAATCAGATGAATGCGATGCAAGAACTCATTCGTATGAAGGAAGCAGATATTCAGCGTTTAGCTGATATGAAAGCAAAGCTTTCGACTAAAATGGTAGGCGAAACACTAGAGCAACACTGTGAGATTGAGTTTGAAAAATTGCGTTCTACGGCATTCAGTAATGCTAGTTTTGGTAAAGATAATGATGCGAGTTCTGGAACAAAAGGGGACTATATTTTTCGGGAAAAGGATGAGAATGGTATTGAATTAGTTTCGATTATGTTCGAGATGAAGAATGAATCAGACGAAGGGGATTCCAAAAAGAAGAACGAAGATTTTTACAAAAAATTAGACAAAGATCGTACGGAGAAGAATTGTGAATACGCGGTGCTAGTGAGTTTACTAGAACCTGAAAATGAACTTTTCAATGCAGGAATCGTGGATGTTTCACACAAGTATCCTAAAATGTTTGTCGTGCGTCCACAGTTCTTTATTCCCATCATATCCTTATTGCGTAATGCGAGCATGGGGGCGATGCAATATAAAACTGAACTTGCAGCAGTGAAGGAGCAGAATACTGACATTACTCATTTTGAGTCGGATGTTAATTCCATCAAAAGGTTGTTTGCGATGCACTTTAAGAATGCTGGTTCAAAGTTTGATTCTGTTATTAAAGAAATTGATAAAAGTATAACCGCTCTTAATAACGTAAAGAAAGATATTTTAACGTGCGAGAATCATTTACGTCTAGCAAACAATAATTTAGAAGATCTAACTATCAAAAAGCTTACGAAGGATAACCCTACGATGCAGAAGTTGTTTGAAGATTTGGCGAATGATGGGAGTTCGGTGGAAGTGGTGGAGTAAATTTAATCTCAAATTTTTTTATTCATTATCGATACCAACACTCATTTGATTGTTGGTATCGATAATTCTACTTTGATTAAAGTAGAATTGCTCTTAATCTATCACGTATTAAGCTTTTCCTATTATCATAAAAGGTTTCAAAATTTGAAATGGATAAATAACTTTGAGCTTCAATTCCTTCAGGAATAATGATGAATGTGGATGTTAAGAAATCAGTTTTATTCGTTTTGTCAAATAAGCACACGAAATTATTACTTTGTATAATTTGATCAATCCATTGGTTAATAAGTCTATTATTTCTGGATTGATTACAAGTTGATTTCAAAAGTTGAAGATTTGATAATTTATTGAAATTATTTTGAATATTTATGATAGCATATTGATTACAATTATGCTGAAACATTAAAATATTTTCTGTTTGAGTGCAAATTGATTTTGGATGAATATGATCTATATCCAAACGCGTATTGTTAACTCCAAAACCATATAACAAGTTTAAAATTGGATAAACATAAGGATTACCATATTCTATATTTAATAACTCTTCTATTTTATCTTCAACATCAAAATTTTTATCTTGAGGCAAATCAATAATTAACGAATTATAGTTGAATGCCGCATTTTCATCATGATAATGATCTACTTGATTATTTTTTAAATGTTGCAACAAATTATCTGAATGACTGCCAAATACCTTTGATAACTGTGCATTTATAATGTATTTTAGAATTTGTCGATTTTCATCCGAACTTATTTGAACTCCAATATTTGTGATATTTTTTCTATAAAAGTGATAAATTACAGGGATGATGGAATTTAACGATTTAATACAAGCTCCTATTCCCATAGCGCCAATATATTCAAACGTTTTAATTATTGCACCCTTAATATTTACCCATGAATTTAAAATGTTATTGCAATTTTCTTGATTGAATGACGATAGTTTAAATAAAATGGTATTTGATTCAAGATATAAACAAACTCTTAAAATGAATTTATAACTTATATTTGAATTAAATATGGGATTAAGACCACCACCGCCGTATCTCATATTTATTGATTCAAAATCACTTTTTAGGTTTATATCATTTTCATTGTTTTCTAAATACCTTGCTAATAAAGCGAAAAGTAATTGATTCGGATCTAAAGGTTTTCCTTTTCCATTTATTCTCAAGAAAAACTCCACCGCCTCACTCAGGTCGTCGCCAATAGATGGGGAAAGGTCAACAAAATCTAAATAATTTTGTGTGCAAATAGTACGCCACATTGAGCTTAATCTTCCATGAAAAAGAATTTCCTGTTCAGTTGAAATATTTTGTGACAGATTTGATTTATTGGGGCTTAATAAATATCTCCACTTTTCTCCTTCATTACTGTTTAAATTAATTTGTTCACCTGCAGGATTTATATATCGCGGATTAGAAGCCCAATCATAAAATTCTTTGACTTTAATCCATGCGAATTGTCTTACTCCGTCAATAAGCAATATGTTTTCTTCATTTACTTTTGCGATGTCTAAAAACTCAAATCGCTTTCGATTTTCAGTAGTCGCAAGTAAATCCCAATATAAATACTTTTGTCGAGTTCTTGAACTATCATATTCAATGCCTTGCAAACCTATGATTAATGATGTTAGTCTTTGTTGACCATCGCAAACTGCGATAACATTATCATTATATTCACCTTCATCAAATGGAATTGTTGGAGTAGCTTTTCGTTTATTGAAATCATTTGAAAATTTATTTAGAGAAACAGGAATTTCTCCCCATAAGCCCTCAAATTTCCACATGAAAAAACGTGGTAAGGGATAACCTCTGAAAATTGAATCAAAAAAATCTTCAACTTGCCCTTTTTCATGCCAATTCCAAGTTCTTTGAAATTCTGGGATGCCGTAAAGGCTTTTATTAACGATAAATTCTCTTATGCTTGCCATACAATTAATTTAAGATCAAAAAGTTAGTAGATTTTACTTTATAAAAGAAATTTGGTTCTTAAAATTTATCCAACGGTAACCACACCCCTCATGTACCCCCAAAGTGCGTCTACGAACATATGCTCTAGGGCCCTCGCTTCTTTCTCGAAAGCATTATCCCAGTAGCCGTGTTTACGTTCTAATCGATCATATTCATTTTGATCTGCTTGGCTTTTTAAATGCAAATGGTGGGCGTATTCGTGAATTAGGGTGCTGCAGAGTGATTTCAATTCTAAAGAGGGATAGATGTAAACCGTAATTTTCCGAGTGGAAAATTGATAGGTGCCCATGGTCTTTTTGGGCTTATAATACTTCAATTCATAGGTATACTTCCGTTTCGTCTTTTCAATATTTTCCTCGCACCACTTGAGGGCTAAGCGGACGAATTCTGTCGTTTGAATGGGAAGATCGCTGACGTATTTAATGGATTTTTTGAAAGGCCAAAAGTTAAATCCCGGAGTAGCTGGCTTAGGAGGTACCGGAGGCTTCGGACTAACAGGTGGAGGTGCCAAAGGTCCAGGCAAGGTAATAGGCTTCACCTCTTCGTAAGTATCATAGGTAGGATTCACTCGGGCGTTTCCTCCCGTTTGGATCTGAATATGTATCCCGTTTGTGTTAACCTGAATCAGGCTAGGGGAGTCATGATTCGTCTGAATAAACACCTGGCTATCTCCATTGGTGATGGAGATGGTCGTCTGATTTCGATGGGTGATGAGCTGTTTCATCTTAATACACGGGAATGTTACCGCATTTTTGGAGTGGAATCAGGTGTACTTTTTTAGGGGACTGGAAGTAGTCCTTTAAGTAGCTTTTTTGTTTTTTTGAGTACAGCTTATTCATCCCGAGGGTAGGCTGGCTAATTTCAGCGAAGACCGAGGCAAACTGTGGTCCATGGGGTTTAATGGAATGGCCATAATAGGGACTTCTGATTTTCTCGCCCTTTAAGTTATAGACGTTAGCACGGGTATTCAGCATATGAACTCGAAGGTGAGCAATTTCGTGGATTAGGATAAGCGCTAACACCTCAGTTTCTACATCCTTAATGCAAATACTAATCGTGTGCTGCTTCCCATTATATTGCCAAAGCCCCAGCGTCTCAGTCGCCTTCGTCGCCCCTAAGTCAGTAGTTAACACTAAATTAAACGGATGAAGGCACCACCATTCTAGCATGTACTCAGCAAAATCTTGGCAGTCCGGTGAAAAATGACAGATGGCAAAAAAGAAGTTCTCTTGATCCA
>JBIIGE010000088.1:0-4338 GCA_044236555.1 Aquirufa sp. | reverse complement strand
CATCCGAATCGTAAAGGTTCCATCCGCTGCGTAGGAATCGACGCCATTATCCACATATTTAAAGGTCGAAGCTGAGGTGACAGGCACATCAGCGATTCGGTTAAAGTCACCTGACCCCCTAGGCGTCTCACGGTATACCCGATGGATCCTATTTTCATTTGTCCAAGGTACTGTGGCCGTCCAAGCCAATTTAACCGCTGAAATAGCTACCTGGGTACTCAGGCGTACATTCGAGGCAGGCGTAGGCGACTCTAATAAGGTTCGGACGCCATTCAAGGTGTAATAAAAATCCGTCCGGTACCGGTAGGTCAAAGCACTAGTATTTAAACCCGTATCCGTATAGGTTGTATCATTAACTGCCGTGCGGATAGTCGCAGAGATAGGAGCTCCAATCGCCCCAAAAGCACCTGTTCCTGTTGCCCTCATCAGTTGATAACTGTATGGTCCTCTGTATTGCAACGTATCTAATTTCACAGGACGCGTCCAACGAACCAGGTTCTCCCCTGCTGTAGTGCTGGTCCTTAAAACGGACACATTCGTCATCAATGGCGACGCACTCGCAATTAAAAAACAAGATGCATTAGACATAGGGCTAAAGTCATTCGCCCCTTTGGAATTCGTAAAGGCCACAACTAACACATACGAATAGTTCGTATTCTTCACAATCGCATTATCCGTGTAAGTGGTAGTCGTAATAGGTAAGCGAGCTAATTCGGTGTAGCCAGAAGCCGTCATTCCTGTGGCACAATTCGCATTCACGACCGCATCGCAGGCTCCCTGTTTACGATATAAAATTAACGATGCGTTAGGTAAAGCACAATTGTATGCAGACCAGCGCAAGTCAATAGAGGTTCCCGTTCCTGCACCTGCTGTTAGATTTTTGACAGCCGGCGCTAAGACACGTACCTTCCAAATTTTACTATCTACTAGATTGCTCACACCCGCACTTGTTACCGGCGGAAAATCTTCTGCCTTAAAGAATACGTCATAATCCTCTTTTCTAATATGCACACAATCCGTTTGCCAGTTAAACGTACCCGTAGCCGTCAAACTAGTTTGGCGCTGTGCAGAGGTAAAGGTGGCATATGGCGGCTTTACGGCAACAGATGTATCAATCAAATAGACATTTCCCGTGCTTGAGATGGTTATTGGATCCAAACGACCTGTTTTTGATAGTTGATCAACTGCCGTAACTGTTTGGTTAATTCGAGTGCCTGCCTCAACACACACATCTGCTGGGATAGTCAATAAAGGTCCACGATTATCTAAATCCTTCACTTCGATCTGCATATCCCGAACAGTCTCCGATATCTTCACACCATTTCGCCATTCTTCGATAATAAAGGCACAGTTGTATAAACCTACCTCTTGGGGTGATCTCCAGATTAAATCCCCTGATTTGGCATTAATCGTAAAGGAGGATGGAGTGGTGGAAACCTCATTAGGTTGCTTAAAATTAGGGGCTAATAATCCACGGCTTGCCGGGTCACAAGTCAATTCAGCTCCAGTTCTTGAAACAGATAAGCGGTAGGCCAAAGAATCCCCTTCCGCATCCACCGCATTGGGATTATGAATAAAAGGTTGCCCTACGACAGCTGTCAAATCTACCGCTGGATTTAAAAGTACAGGCGTTGAATTCAAACCTAGACCCGCATTAATCGAAAAAATCGTTTCCACATAAAAAGCAACGTCTACCGAGCGAGTGATATTCAGTACGCCATCATTTCGATTAGGCACTGCCACAGAAACTTTGTAAAATAAAGAGGCCGCTGGATAGGTGTATTGGATTTTGTAGACATTTTTCATCGTCCCGTTTCCGAGATTAATCGGAAATCCGGGAGATCGTTTAGCAGATAAAACCGATGAGCCATCTCCAAAACAGAAATTAACTGCATTTTGCTCCACGTTCGCCCGGTTGTTTTCGGTGAAGGTGGTCAGCGTAAATTCAAATGTTAATGTTTTATCCGATATACGTTTCACGGTGATTTCTCCACCCTTAAAGTGGGTGGCCTGTGCAGCAAAACTAAGCGCACACAGAAACAAGAAATAAAGGCTTAATCTTCGTAAGAGCATAAAACATTTTTGATTAGCTGTAAGTTAAGAAGGCAAATCGTTTTTTTCAAAAAAAATGGATTTTTTACGTTTTAAATTTGATAGAGCGGCGTTTCGATTGTAGTTTTGAATGCTTAAAAAAATCGAACCTGTTCGTTTATTTTAATTTCCTCTTAACAAATACAATTATTTATGTCTTGGTTAGCAAAATCACTTAATTCATCACTTGGGAAAAAGCTCCTGATGGCCATCACCGGTCTATTTTTAATCAGCTTCTTATTAGTTCATTGCAGTTTAAATGCGTTGATTTTCTTAAATGACGGAGGCGTGGCCTTCAATGAAGGAGCTGAATTCATGGCTCACAACCCAGTTATCCGTACCATGGAGATTGTCTTGTTCGGTGGACTTCTATTGCACATTGTAGATGGACTGCGTCTTTGGTTTGAAAATAAATCAAAACGACCTGTAGCCTATGCAGTTGTGGACGGAGCAGCTAACAGTAAGTGGTACTCTCGTTCGATGGGCCTTTTAGGAACACTTTTATTGTTGTTCTTAATTCTTCACCTGAAGCATTTTTGGTACTTCTCTCGTTTAACGGACGGTTTGGAAGACCATACTTTATATGCAGAGATGCAAGCGGTATTCATGAACCCCGTAGTAGTGGTGGTTTATGTGTTAGGTTGTATTTCATTGGGATACCATTTATTACACGGTTTCCAAAGTGCTTTCCAATCGATCGGTTGGAATCACCCGAAATACTCTCCTACCATTAAAACGATTGGAGCTATCTTCTCTATCGTAATCCCTGCGGCATTTGCAGCGATGCCGATTGCCTTTTATTTCCATTTGATTCAATAATATTTCAGCGATTCGATTGATATGACAAAATTAGATGCCAAAATTCCAGACGGCGCATTAGCCGACAAATGGACCAAATTTCGTTCCAGCGTTTCCCTTGTAAACCCTGCGAACAAACGTAGCTTAGAAATCATCGTCGTAGGTTCAGGCCTTGCAGGTGCGTCTGCCGCTGCATCGTTAGCTGAATTAGGATATAAAGTAAAAGTATTCTGTTTCCAAGATTCTCCACGTCGTGCGCACTCAATTGCAGCACAAGGGGGTATCAACGCAGCGAAGAACTACCAAAACGATGGTGACTCTGTTTACCGTCTATTCTACGATACCATTAAAGGTGGTGACTACCGTGCGCGTGAGGCGAACGTTCACCGTCTAGCTGAAGTATCTGGAAGCATTATCGACCAATGCGTAGCGCAAGGAGTTCCTTTTGCTCGTGAATATGGCGGATTGCTTTCTAACCGTTCCTTCGGTGGAACGCAAGTACAACGTACTTTCTATGCGGCAGGTCAAACAGGTCAGCAATTATTATTAGGTGCTTATTCTTCTTTGCAACGCCAAGTGGGAATGGGTAACGTAAAAATGTATACACGTCACGAAATGCTTGATGTCGTAACGATCGACGGAAAGGCACGTGGTATTATTGCACGCGATTCAGTGACTGGAGCTTTAGAGCGCCATTTCGGACACGCTGTTTTATTATGTACCGGTGGTTACGGAAACGTATTCTACTTGTCTACGAACGCGATGGGATCGAACGTGACAGCGGCTTGGAAAGCGCACAAGAAAGGTGCTTTCTTCGCTAACCCTTGTTACACACAGATTCACCCGACGTGTATCCCAGTTTCAGGTGATCACCAGTCAAAATTAACGTTGATGTCTGAGTCACTTCGTAATGACGGTCGTATTTGGGTTCCAAAGAAACAAAACGATAACCGCAAAGCGAACGAGATACCAGAAGACGAAAGAGATTACTACTTAGAGCGCCGCTACCCTGCGTTCGGTAACTTAGTTCCACGTGATATCGCATCCCGTGCTGCGAAAGAGCGTTGTGATGCTGGTTATGGTGTAGGTGCTTCTAAAATGGCGGTTTATCTAGATTACGCAGCGGCAATTGTACGTTACGGAAAAGGAGAAGCTAATAAAAACAATATGCACAATCCATCGGATGAAGAGATTCAAGCGATGGGTAAAGCAGTCGTAAAAGAGAAATACGGTAACTTGTTTGATATGTACAAGCAAATTACGGGGGAGGATCCATACGAGGTGCCTATGCGTATTTATCCTGCGGTTCACTACACGATGGGGGGACTTTGGGTAGATTACAACTTGATGACTACGGTTCCTGGTTTATATGCCTTAGGAGAGGCAAACTTCTCTGATCACGGTGCGAACCGTTTAGGAGCATCTGCCTTGATGCAAGGTTTAGCGGAT
>JBIIGE010000087.1:0-4353 GCA_044236555.1 Aquirufa sp. | reverse complement strand
CCTACGAAAAAAGAGTCCGTACGATTGGTTTCCTTAGGTGGTGAACTCAGGATAAAGGAATTGCGCATTTGGGAGGTTAACTAGCAATTTATTTGTATCTTCCTAAACTTTTATTTTAACCAAAAAACGAATGTCGCAATTTCACACACGCTTAGAGGTCATGACAGAATTGGCCAAAAACATGGATTCTTATGTGAAGGATTATTTAGTCCCGATCGAGACCAACTGGCAGCCTGCTGATATGTTACCTGATGCGACGAAAGATTCGTTCTTTGCAGACGTTAAATCCTTACAAGAAGCCGCGAATGAACTTCCTTACGATTATTGGGCGGTACTAGTGGGTGACACGATTACAGAAGAAGCCTTGCCTACCTATGAGTCGTGGTTATTAGCGATGGATACGGTTAATCAGGTAGACCAAAATGATGGCTGGGCGCGTTGGATTCGTACGTGGACAGCAGAAGAAAATCGCCACGGTAACCTATTAGGTACCTACTTGTATTTATCAGGAAAGGTAGATATGAAGGCCGTAGCCGTTTCTACTCAATACTTAATTGCAGACGGTTTCGATATTGGTACTTCAGCAGATCCGTACCGTAATTTCGTTTATACCTCGTTTCAAGAATTAGCAACTAATATTTCTCACCGCCGCACAGCCTCTTTGGCAAAGCAGCACGGTAATTCTCTATTATCTCGTATGTGCGCGCAAATTGCGGCGGATGAATTACGTCATCACAAGGCCTATCGTTCTTTTGTTTCTGAAATTTTCACCTTAGATCCGAACGAAATGATGCTTGCTTTTGCTGATATGATGAAAAAGAAGATTGTGATGCCAGCGCATTTCTTGCGGGAGATTAATGGAGCGAAGAGTTCGCTATTTGAGCATTTCTCTGATGCAGCACAACGTTTAGGTGTATATACGACCACTGATTATGTGACTATCATGAAAGGTTTAATCGCTGATTGGGATATCGAAAACATGTCAGGATTGAATGAAGCGGCCGAAAAGGCACGTGATTATGTGGCAAATTTGCCAGCCCGTTTAGAAAAATTAGCAGATCGAGTTAAGGTGCCTGAATTAGCGTATCCTTTCTCTTGGATTGCCTAAATATGTCAAAGAAGTTATCCATGGATGAGCTCAATAGGCTCGATTTATCCGCGTATAAAACCACTGAAAAATTCCCTTATGTGATCGTTTTAGATGACATTAGGAGTATGAATAACATAGGTTCTGCCTTTCGAACAGGGGATGCCTTTAAGTGTGCTGCCATTCATTTGTGTGGAATTACTGCACAACCGCCTCACAGAGAGATTTCGAAGACTGCCTTAGGTGCTGATGAATCTGTAGATTGGATCTATTTTGCCGATGCGGCAGACAGTCGCAAGGCATTACGGGAGGCAGGTTATCAAATCGTCTGTGTGGAACAGGTGCAGGGTTCTGTCTCGCTAGAAAAATTCCAACCAGTTAAAGATCAAAAATATGCTTTTGTATTTGGTAACGAGGTTTTCGGGGTAAATGATGCTTGGATTCAAGAGGCGGATTTTAGTCTAGAAATACCTCAGTTTGGGACAAAGCATTCATTGAATGTATCGGTAAGTATGGGGGTTGTTATTTGGGATTTTGTGGCCAAAATCATCGCCTAAAATCACTTATCCTTTATATTTTGCGTTCATCCATTTAACAGGATTTGAACGCTTTTTTTGTTTAATTTCGTCTCGTTAATTTCAATCTATGATACTATCAATTCAAGACGTGGTGAAGCGTTATGCGGATCACACGGCGTTAGCTGGCGTAAGTTTGGAGATTCCCAAGGGTCAGATTTTTGGTCTACTAGGTCCAAATGGAGCTGGTAAAACTTCACTCATTCGAATTATTAATCAAATTACTGCTCCTGATGAAGGAAAGGTGTTATTTGATGGAGAATTGTTACAACCGAAGCATGTCGAGCAAATAGGTTATTTGCCGGAGGAGCGTGGCTTGTACAAGAAAATGAAGGTAGGGGAGCAGTTACTTTATTTAGCCCAATTAAAGGGTCTTTCTAAGGCTGAGGCGCAGAATAGATTAAAGGATTGGTTTATCCGCCTGGATATAAAAGATTGGTGGAATAAGCAGGTAGATGATCTGTCCAAAGGAATGCAACAAAAGACCCAGTTTATCGCTACAGTCGTGCATGAGCCTAAATTATTGATTCTAGATGAGCCTTTTTCTGGTTTTGACCCCATCAATGCGAATATGCTTAAAGATGAGATTTTAGGCCTCAAAGAAAGGGGGACAACAATCTTATTTTCTACTCACCGCATGGAATCCGTTGAGGAATTATGCGATAGTATTGCACTGATTAATCATTCACAAGTGGTCTTAACCGGGGAGAAAAATGAAGTTAGAAATCGCTTCAAAAAATTTGAATATGAGATCTCTTATTCTGGTCAATTAGCGGATTCTAAGGCATTCGAGATCATTAGCGTGGTTCCAGAAAAGAACAGAGCAATCATCAAATTGACTCAGCCTGATCAAACGAATCAGGCCATTGCAGCCTTACTAAAGCAAGTAGATCTGTTAGAGTTTAGAGAGGTGATTCCGTCCTTTAATGACATATTTATTCAAGTAGTAGCCGAAACGAAATAAGCCATGAACAAGATATTATTAGTGATTCAGCGGGAGTATTTGACCCGTATTCAAAAAAAATCCTTTTGGGTAGCCTCTTTGTTAGGGCCTATATTAATTACGGCTATTTATGCTGTACCTATCTGGTTAGCCATGCAAGATAAGGACGTAAAACGGGTAGAGATTTTGGATGAAAGTGGCTTGTTTCAAGCGGCTGATTTAAAAGATAAGGAGGTGGAGTTTACCTTAGTTAAAAAGCCTGCAGAGGAATTGAAAAAGTCATTTACTAAGGAGGGTTATGTAGCTTTTGTACATCTGCCAAAAGATATTTTAACGCAATCGAAAGAGCTCAAAATCTATTCAGAAAAGAATTTGAGCTTGCCATTAAAGTCAACAATTGAGCGAGTGATTGAGAAAAAGGTAAGAGCTACACTCATGAAAGAGGCAGGAATAGCGTCAGAAATTTATGATAAAACGCAAGTAGATGTGGGTAGTGAGACGATCACCGTTTCGGATTCGGGTAATGAAACGAGTTCATCTTCTGGCGGGGCTATGATACTAGCTGGAGTCATGGGAATGTTGCTTTATATCACCCTGTTATTGTATGGATCTCAAGTGATGAATGGGGTAATTGAGGAGAAAAGCAGTCGAATTATTGAAGTGATTATATCGTCCATTAAGCCTTATCAGTTAATGCTAGGTAAGATTTTAGGGGTAGGAATGGTGGGATTGACCCAGTTTTTATTGTGGATTGTGTTGACGATTGGCTTGTCACAGGTGGCATCGACTTTCTACTCAGCAAGTCCAGTGAAGCAGAAAATGGAGCAAATGAAAAAGACAGATCCCGAAGTAGCAAAACAAGTAGAAAGTTCGTCTCCTATGTCTGAAGTGACTAAGGTGATTGAAAGCACGAATATTCCGTTAGTTGTGGGAGGATTTCTATTTTATTTCCTGTTTGGGTATTTATTGTACAGCTCTCTTTTTGCCGCCATTGGTAGTGCGGTGGAGAATACAGCTGAAGCTCAACAATTTACGTTTATCGTGATGCTGCCGATCATTTTGGCTTTTGTAATGGCGCAGTTTACGATGCAGGAGCCTGATAGTTCGATTGCCTTTTGGGCCTCTATGATCCCATTTACGTCGCCCATAAACATGATGGTTCGCTTACCTTATGGCGTTCCCATGTGGGAATTAGCTACTTCCATGGTTTTATTAGTACTAGGATTTTTTGGATGCAGCTGGCTTTCTGCTCGAATTTACCGCGTAGGAATTTTAATGTACGGTAAGAAAATTACGGTCAAAGAAATGGCTAAATGGTTGTTTTATAAAGGATAATTAAGTATTTAGCCAAATATCTAATTCTTCTGGTTTGAACCCAGCAAAACATCTGTTATTTAGGACCAAAATAGGTCGCTTGATGGCAGATGTTTTTTCTTGTAGATAGGTAAATACATCCAGATTGGCTTTTTCGGTATCGCTTAGCTGGCGATAGGTGCTACCTTGTTTGTTCAACACGGTCTCCTCACCTAATTGATCCATGAAATAGCGTAGCTGATCCCCTGAAATGCCCTTTTTCTTATAGTCGTGGAACTCATAAGGGATACCTTTTTCGCTTAAATAGTCAAACGTTTTTTTCATCGTATTGCAAGCAGGAATTCCGTAAATAGTGAGCATCTTATTGATTTTGGTGGTATTTTTGTGAACTAAGACAAATTTAATACAAAACATCGTATGGAGTATAGAATTGA
>JBIIGE010000086.1:0-4403 GCA_044236555.1 Aquirufa sp. | reverse complement strand
CGATGGTGACGTTCGCGACTTGGTTTGGGTCCGAAACCGTACTAGGCGCGCCGAGGGAATTTGTGCATGGAGGGGTGTTAGCGATTATTGAAGAGCCTTTTGGGGCGGCTGTGGGATTGTTTTTAGCGGGGGCCATTTATGCTCGAAAACTGTATTCCCTGCCTGTATTGACCTTTAGTGATTACTTTCGCTTGCGGTTTGGGGCTTTTTCTGAAAAGCTATCGGCGGTCATTATGATCCCGTCATATTTTGGTTGGATCTCCGCACAATTAGTGGCTTTAGGCCTTACCATGCATCTTTTGTTGCCTATTTCCATTGAGGCAGGAATCATCATTGGTGCGTTACTGGTCATGGCTTATACCCTGTTAGGGGGTATGTGGTCGATCTCCGTGACGGATTTTTTCCATAATATTATCTTAATTGTGGGGCTGCTTTTTTTAGCCTATTTATTATGGGCCAAAGTCCCCGATTTCAACCAACTCCTCTCCTCACAACCCAAAAATTTCTTCCGGGCTATTCCGGTTGAAAATACCTGGAAAGATTGGTTAGTTTATGGGGCTGCTTGGATCACTATTGGTTTTGGCTCTATTCCGCAGCAAGATATTTTTCAGCGCGTTATGTCAGCGAAAAATGAAAAAATTGCTGCTAAGGCGAGTATTGCGGCAGGCGCGATGTATTTAACGATAGCGATGTTGCCCTTATTTATCGCGTTTATCGGCGTTCGACTTTACCCTTCTTTGCTTGCGGAAGATGATTTATTGATTCCTACCTTAGTGATGAAGTTCACACCGCGGGCCATGCAGGTCTTGTTTTTAGGGGCGCTACTTTCGGCCTTATTAAGTACCACCTCTGGGGCTATTTTGGCACCAGCTTCAGTATTAGGGGAGAACATTCTAAAACCCTTGATGCGCAGACCCTCTGATAAAATCGTATTATTATTTATCCGAATATCAGTGGTGTTGGTGACTTTGGCCTGTATAATAATGGCTATCGAACGCCAAAACATCTTCGAACTCGTAGGGGAAGCCTCTGCCTTTAGCCTTGTTTCACTTTTTATTCCGCTGAATGCGGGACTGTGGTGGAAACGTACTACTACTTGGGGAAGTCATTTAAGTATGATTTTGGGATTGGTGTTTTGGGGGTATTATCACTTCATTAGCCCCTCAGAAATTCCTGCGGTATGGATCGGATTAGCGGCCGGAATGATTGGCTTATTGGTGGGAAATCAGATTAAAGCCAAATCTGCTTAAGCGTCCCCACGTAATGTCCCTTCTTTCCCGTGTGGACGAAATCAAGGATGGCATCATTTAGTGCTGGATATATGTTCAGTTCAGCAATTTTATCAACTGGAACCCAGACTAAATCGTCAGCCGTGGTTTCCCCAGGTTGTAAAGCAGGAATGCCACCTACGATATCACCTTCAAAAATTACATGTAAGCAAGCCTCATAATCGGTTGTAGCGTGTACCTGGCCCACGGCTATCATTTCCCCCACTTCTACCTCGATACCTAACTCCTCCTCACATTCACGGGCAATAGTTACTGGAAATGTCTCGCCTAAATCTACATTTCCTCCCGGCAAGGCAAACTTGCTACCTCCCTCGTAATCATAGCGCAGAAATAGCACATGATTATTTTCGATAATGAGGGCAGCTGGTCTAATTCGCATGAGGATGGATAAATTTGAAAGGTTAAATATACCATTAGATTTCCTAAATTGCAGGTAAAATGAACGTGTAAGCATGCAAATAAGAGAAATCTTTAAATACCTTGAATCGTGGGCGCCCTTAGCCTGGCAAGAACCCTACGATAATTCCGGCCTGCTGGTAGGCGACAGCTCAGTGGAAGCAAAAGGTGTATTGATCAGCCTAGATTGCACGGAAGAAGTGGTGGAAGAAGCTATTAAAAAGGGCTGTAACCTGATCATTTCACACCATCCCATCGTTTTCTCCGGCTTAAAACGAATCACGGGCGCAAACTATGTCGAAAGAACGGTCATCAAGGCCATTCAGAACAATATCGTATTATACGCTTGTCACACAAATCTAGACCATGCACCTAAGGGTGTTAGCTATCACTTAGCCACTAAACTAGGCATTACAGGTCAGGTCTTGAAACCGATGCGCGACGCTTTAAAGGCCTTGCAATATTACGTACCTGCTTCACACGAACAAGCTTTGCGAGAGGCATTGCATGCGGCTGGGGCGGGAAATATAGGCGAATATTCTTCTTGTAGTTTCACTCAGGAAGGTTTGGGTCGCTTCCAGCCATCTACAGAGGCAAATCCGCATACGGGATCTGCTAATGTTTTGTCCGAGGTAAATGAGGTAAAAGTGGAGATGATATTTCCGGCTCACTTAGAATCGAGCATCATGAGCGCGTTAAAGTCTGCCCATCCCTACGAGGAGGTCGCTTACTCCATTTATTCGCTTGATAATACTTGGCAGGACGTAGGCTCTGGTTACTTTGGAATTTTACAAGAGCCATTAGAACCAGCAGAGTTTTTAGCCTTTGTCAAAAAACGTCTAGGCCTGCAAGCCCTCAAACATACGGCTTTGCCTGCCGGGCCTATTTCCAAAGTAGCGGTCTGCGGAGGAGCGGGAAGTTTCTTAATTAAAGAGGCTTTGAAAAATCAATGCGACGCCTATATAACATCTGATATCAAATACCACGAGTTTTTTGACGCAGAAAATCAATGCTTACTTATCGATGTGGGGCATTACGAATCCGAAGTCATGATTATTGATGCGATACATGACTATTTATCAAAAAAATTTAGTACTTTTGCGGTTCTCCTGAAAAGCGAAACAAATACAAATCCTGTGTTCTTCGCTTGATAAAAGGATAGAATTTAGACAATTCAAATAAATTAGACTAATGGCTACAGTTAAAGAATCAACTATTGGAGAACGATTAGAGGCGCTATTAAAGCTTCAAACGATCGATAGCACGCTGGATAAAATCAAGCAAGTTCGTGGAGATCTACCTGAAGAGGTTCGTGATTTAGAAGATGAGATCATGGGTTTAGAGACTCGTTTGGCTAAATTCCAACAAGACGTGGCTGATTTTGAGGAGCAAATTGCAAACTACAGAATCGCAAAGAAAAATTCTGATAACTTAATCATTAAGTACAAGGAACAACAAATGAATGTGCGTAATAACCGCGAATTCGATGCAATTTCTAAGGAAATTGAATTGCAAGGAATCGAGATGGAGATTGCGGACAAGCGTATTAAAGAAATCGATTTTAAAGTTTTGAACAAAAACGACGAAATCGCTTCAGTAGAATCAAGCTTGTTTGAGCGCAAGAAAGATCTTGAAATCAAGCAAAACGAATTACAAGTAATCATCGCAGAGAGCGAGGAAGATGAGCAAAAATCATTAAAAGATCGCGAGAAAGCAGTGAAATCTGTAGACGAGCGTCTTTTGAAATCATACACAAAACTACGCGATAACGCACGTAACGGCTTAGCGGTTGTTTTAGTGAAGCGTGGTGCTTGTGGCGGATGTTTCAGCTCTGTACCTCCGCAACGTCAAACAGACATCAAAGACAAGAAAAAAATCTTAGTTTGCGAGCATTGCGGACGTATCTTCGCCGGTGTTGAGGATGTAATTCCAGCTCCAGAAAAAGAAAAGAAATCACGCGCAAAAGCAGCTCCGGCAGCCGCAGTAGCCGCAGCAGTGATTGAAGAATAGTCTGTAAGACACTAATTGAAAAGCCCGCTAGAATTAGCGGGCTTTTTTTATGATTAAAATTCTCCTTTTGATTTTTGTCAATCATAAAATAGGCCTCAATAATAAATTAAGCCCTATTTTTCCTATAAATACACCTTACCTTATCTAAATTTTGACACTGTAATTTGCCTCATTTTAAGTTAGGTTAGAAATGGTTTAAAATAAAAAAATACCTTTGCCTCCTCATTAACAAAAACCTGTTCTACGATGCAAAATAACCAGCCGTCCACACCTTTTCTTTCTGTCTCAGAATTAGCCATTGGAATCAAGTGCAAATCCAAACGAGCGCGATTAGACACTTTGCTACAATTCCTTGTGCAACACCAGGGATCCTTTGTTAGCAAACGAAGAATGTCCGCCTTACTGTCGGTCACTGATCGATCTCTGTACAGGTACCTAGGGGAGTTAAAGACCCTAGTGCCAATCGAATCAAAAAGCGGCATGTATGGATTGGCTAATGTAGCATAATGTAAAACTTTAAATTTTTAAAAAATGAGTAAGACTAAAAAACAAAAAATGGAGTTGTTGTACCGTATTTGTAAGGCTTTGTCCCCCTTGTATAGTGAGTTAGAGGATGAGAAAGTAAGAGGACAGATTTGTACCATGATAGGGGCCCAAATTTTTTATGTTGGGTGTCCTTCCGAGTCCTTCCAAAAAATTTCCGTGGAA
>JBIIGE010000040.1:0-16086 GCA_044236555.1 Aquirufa sp. | reverse complement strand
AAAAAACTATGAGACGGTGTTCATTTTAACTCCCGTTTTGTCTGAACAACAGACAAAGGACACTGTTGAGAAATTCAAGAATCTGTTGGTAGAAAACGGCGCGCAAATCGTTCATGAAGACGCTTGGGGCTTACGTAAGTTAGCTTACCCGATTCAGAACAAGCACACCGGTTATTACCAAATTTTCGAATTCGCAGCAGCTCCGACTTTAGTCGCTAAATTAGAATTAGAATACAAGCGTGATGAGCGCGTTATTCGTTTCTTAACCCTAGCGGTAGACAAGCACGCTTTAGCGTACAACGAAAAAAAGAGAAAAGGATTAGTAGGTAGAAAACCAGAAAAAACGGAAGCATAATATGACACTAGTTAACGAACCTGTAGATAAGAACGGAAACCGTAAAAAGTATTGCCGTTTCAAGAAATCTGGTATTCAATACATTGATTTCAAAAACCCTGATTATTTATTGAAGTTAGTGAACGAGCAAGGTAAAATTTTACCTCGTCGTATCACAGGAACTTCTTTGAAATTCCAACGTCGTGTGGCACAAGCTGTTAAGCGTGCTCGCCATTTGGCTTTAATGCCTTACGTGGCTGACGGTTTAAAATAGATCCTTATCCAATAAACATTTGATTGTAAACATAAGATGGAAATTATATTAAAAACAGATATTGCTGGATTAGGCTATAAAAACGATATCGTTGCAGTGAAAGCTGGTTACGGTCGTAATTACTTAATTCCACAAGGTTTCGCTATCATGGCGACTCCGTCTAACCGCAAGGTTGTAGCGGAAAACATCAAGCAAGCTGCTCACAAAGTGGAGAAAGTTCGTCAAGATGCATTCGATTTAGCCACAGCTATCGGTGAAATGGCATTAACTATTCCTGCAAAGACAGGGGATAGTGGAAAAATCTTTGGTCGTGTGACTAGCCTTCAAATCTCAGAAATGTTGAAAGAAAAAGGTTTCGATATCGATCGTAAGAAGATTTCATTCGATACAGAAGTGAAGACAATCGGCGATTACGCTGCTACACTTGACTTACACAAAGAAGTAAAGCACAAGATTGCTTTCTCTGTGGTTTCAGAATAGTATTTGAAACAAAACGATAAGAAGGAATCGCGCTGAGTAATCGGCGCGATTTTTTTATTTTATGCCCTGGCATAAAATAAAAAAATAGTCCGAAGGGGGTTAGTCCGGAGTCCGGAGGGAATTAGTCCGGAGGGAAAGAGTCCGGAGGGAGAGATTCCGTAGTCTGAAGTGCAAAAAAAATCCGGAAAGGAATTTCTTCCCCTCCGGACTCTTTGACTAAGTTGCGAAGCAACGACTAAGACGAAGTCGACTAAGCCGCCTGCGGCGACTATGCTAATGCTGCCTTCAAATTCGTATCTAAAGCCTCTAAGAACTCTTCTGTATATAAGTAGTGCTCTCCGTGAGTAACTTTGTTACCGTGAATACAAACCGCTAAGTCTTTAGTCATCTTACCAGACTCTACTGTCGCAACACATACTTTTTCTAATGTTTGGCAGAAATTAATCAACGCTGCATTGTTGTCTAGTTTACCGCGGAACTCTAAACCACGAGTCCAAGCGAAAATAGAGGCAATTGGGTTAGTCGATGTAGGCTTTCCAGCTTGGTGATCGCGGTAGTGACGAGTCACTGTTCCGTGAGCTGCTTCCGCTTCCATTACTTTTCCGTCAGGAGTAATTAAAACAGATGTCATTAAGCCTAATGAACCGAAACCTTGCGCAACGGTATCTGATTGAACGTCTCCATCGTAGTTTTTACAAGCCCAAACGAAGTTACCATTCCACTTTAATGCAGATGCAACCATGTCATCGATCAAACGGTGCTCATAAACGATACCTTTAGCATCGAATTGTGCTTTGTAATCTGCTAAGTAGATTTCTTCGAAGATATCTTTGAAACGACCATCGTATTTCTTCAAGATCGTGTTCTTTGTAGATAAATATAAAGGCCATCCTTTGCTCAATGCCATGTTAAAGCAAGAGTGCGCGAAACCTTTGATTGACTCATCTGTGTTGTACATAGTCATGGCAACACCATCGCCTTTGAAGTTATACACTTCGAAAGTTTGAGCAGCACCACCATCTTCAGGTTGGAATGTAACGGTTAATTTACCTTTTCCTTTCGTTACGAAATCGGTTGCGCGGTATTGATCACCAAAAGCGTGACGACCGATCATGATCGGAGCAGTCCAGTTTGGAACTAAACGAGGAACGTTTGAACAAACGATAGGCTCACGGAAAACAGTACCATCTAGGATGTTACGGATCGTTCCGTTAGGAGATTTCCACATTTGCTTCAAATCGAATTCTGTTACACGCGCCTCATCTGGAGTGATGGTAGCACATTTGATACCTACTCCGTATTTTTTGATTGCCTCAGCAGCCTCGATCGTTACTTGGTCATTCGTCTCATCGCGGTATTCCACGCCTAAATCATAGTACTTAATGTCTAGATCTAAATAAGGCAAGATTAATTTGTCTTTGATGAATTTCCAGATAATTCGAGTCATTTCGTCGCCGTCTAATTCAACGACTGGGTTGGCAACTTTAATTTTTTCCATTTTTATAATATCAAAATTTTGATAGGTTATGTTAATCCTGCAAAGGTAAAGACTAAATCTTTTTTACTCCATTATTTTGGGGTATTTTTGTCCAAATGTTGGATATTTTTTTGAGTAAAAGGGGCGAGAAAAGTTCAGTCCGTTTATTTGATTAAAATTTGTTCGAAAAAGCGTAAATTGCAGTTCTTTTTTTAGATACTATGTTTGAGAATTTAAGTTCGAAGTTGACCACCGCCATGCGTACCCTGAAGGGGAACGGCAGAATCACAGATATTAACGTTGCCGCTACAGTGAAGGAAATTCGCCGCGCCTTGATGGATGCGGACGTTAACTATAAGGTCGCAAAAGAAATTACGGATCGGATTAAGGATCAGGCGATGGGCCAAAAAATCCTTATCGCCGTCGAGCCTGGTCAATTATTAATCAAGATTGTTCACGAAGAATTAACCCAATTAATGGGTGGTCAAAAGCAGGATATCAACCTGAAGGCAGACCCTTCGGTGGTTTTAATTGCTGGTTTGCAAGGTTCTGGTAAGACGACGTTCTCAGGTAAGTTAGCTCAGTACATTAAAAAAGGAGGCCGTAATGTGCTTTTGGTAGCTTGTGATATTTACCGTCCTGCCGCGATTGACCAATTGAAAGTATTGGGAGAGCAAGTAGGTGTGGAGGTATATGCAGAGCCGGAGAATAAGGATGCAGTTAGCATTGCACAAAACGCGTTATCTTATGCTCGCAAGATGGGCAAAAAAGTGGTCATCGTCGATACAGCGGGCCGTTTAGCGGTGGATGAGGCGATGATGAATGAGATTGCTGCTGTTAAAGACGCGATTAAGCCGACGGAGATTTTGTTCGTAGTGGATTCGATGACGGGTCAGGATGCCGTAAATACAGCGAAGACCTTTAACGATCGATTGAATTTTGATGGGGTTGTTTTAACGAAATTAGATGGTGATTCGCGCGGTGGTGCGGCCCTTTCTATTCGTCAAATCGTCGATAAGCCGATTAAATTTATCTCTACCGGGGAGAAAATGGAAGCCTTGGATCAGTTCTATCCTGATCGTATGGCGAACCGTATCTTGGGAATGGGGGACGTATTATCGTTAGTTGAGCGTGCGCAGCAGGCTTTTGACGAAGATGAAGCGGCTCGTTTAAATAAGAAGATACGCCAAAACAACTTCACCTTCGAAGACTTCTACGCGCAATTGCAACAGATCAAAAAGATGGGTAACATCAAAGATTTGATGGGCATGGTGCCAGGCATGGGTCAGGCGGTGAAAGATGTAGATATTTCGAATGATTCCTTTAAGCCTATTGAGGCGATCATTAATTCGATGACCGCAAAAGAACGTCAGAATCCGGATATTTTGAATCCATCACGTAAGAATCGCATTGTGGCTGGTTCTGGAACGTCGATTCAAGAGGTAAATAACCTGTTGAAGCAGTTCGAAGACATGCGCAAAATGATGAAGATGATGAACAAGGTGCAGGATGGAAAGATGAAGATGCCTAATTTAGGAGGCATGTTCAAGCGCTAATTACTTACGTATTATCGCTCCTATTTCCTTCTCGAATCCTTTCATTAGGCGATCCATCGTGGACTCAATCACCTTATCCGTTAAGGTTTGATACTCATCTTGTAGCGTAAAGCTTACAGAATACGCCTTCTTGCCTTCGCCTAGGTTTTTGCCCTCGTAGACATCGAAAATCGATACGTTTTTCAGCAAAGTCTTCTCGTATTGCTCGGCTAGTTTACGTATTGCTTGATAGCTAACTGTCTTGTCAATCACTAATGATAAGTCACGGCGAACCTCAGGGAATTTAGAAATCTCCTGGTAAACGAAGTCTGCCTTTTCTTGCTTCACCCAGTAATCCCAGTCGAAATCAGCAAAGAATACGTCTTGTTTCACCTCCCATTTGCTGGCTAGATTCGGGTGAATCATTCCAAGTTCCAAGCATGCTTTTTTATTGATGGAGATGCGTAAACCGAACGCGAATACACTCGAATTTTCAATGGTGTCTGTCTCGAATTGTGTTACCCCTAAGGAACGCATAATCTCGATGCTCACTTGGTATAAGTGGTGCAAAGCAGTTTTAGTAGGTGTGCTCGACCAGGTTTCTCCTGCCCACAAACCAGTAGTGAATAAGGCTAAATGCTTCTTTTCGATGTATTTAGCTCCCTTTTTATGGTATGTTTTGCCAAATTCAAAGACCTTCAAATCTTTTTGCCGGCGGTTAATATTGTGAGCTAAGACCTCTAATCCGGCGAATGACATGTGTTGTCTCATGACACCTAAATCCTCTGAAAGGCGATTTAAGATCTCTACGGTATCGAATTGAAGATCCTTAGCGATCGCAGCGTGTGCATCAGCTTTGGTTAATGAATTGGTGATGATTTCTTGGAAACCTTTGGCCGTCAAAATCTGCGAGATATTCAACTGAACACGCTCTTTGTCTAACAAAGGAAATTCCGAGATGAAATTCGCGCTCAAATGATCTGATAATGGGATGTTATCTAAGCCATGGATACGTAAAATTTCCTCGATAATATCGGCCTCTCTGGTAACGTCTACGCGGTAGGCTGGTGAAATAGCTGTGAAATCATCGCCATTTTCAGCCTCAATCTTGAAATCTAAAAGCACCAAAATTTCTTTAATTCGTTCCGCCGCTAATTCAATACCGATGTATTTTTGAATACGTTGAACGTTCACGGGGATTTTGACTAAAGAAACGGGCGATGGGTAATAGTCAATTGGCTCAGAGGTGATTTTTCCACCGGCTAATTCTTGAATTAATTGGGCTGCATATTCTAAAGCGAATAGTTTAGCTTGAATATCGGTTCCACGTTCAAAACGGAATGATGCATCGGTTTTAAGTCCATGTGTTTGGCTGGCCTTGCGAATGCGCTCAGGCTTAAAGTGAGCTACTTCTAGGAAAACGCGCGTCGTAGAATCTTTAATACTAGAATGCTCTCCACCCATGACACCGGCTAATCCGATAGCACCTGAAGCGTCGCAGATCATTAATTCTTCTCCTGTTAACTTGCGTTCTATGCCGTCTAAGGTTTTGAATAAGGTGCCCGCAGGCAAGCTGTCAACGATTAATTTACCACCTTTGATCTCGTGCCAATCATACGCGTGCATCGGCTGTCCTAAGCCGTGGCAGATGAAGTTTGTGATGTCCACCACATTATTGATAGGACGTAAGCCGATAGCAGCTAAGCGTTCCTGTAACCAAGAAGGGGATGGGGCCACTTGAATGCCATCTAGCGTAATTCCGCAGAAGCGATCGCATCCGTTATCTTTAATTTCTACTTGAATTGGATGAGCGTTGCTCTCAATGACCAAGGCAGGCGAAGGCAATTGAATAGGAAGACCCGTTACCGCTCTAATATCGCGTGCTACACCCCAATGAGAGGCTGCATCCGCGCGGTTTGGCGTTAATCCAATTTCTAATACTAAATCTCCTGCGATGTCAAAAAACGAAGCCGCTGGCGTTCCATTAGGCACCTGAGTATCTAAGACTAAAATTCCATCATGCGAAGTTCCGATTCCGATTTCATCTTCTGCACAAATCATTCCTTCTGAAGGTTGTCCGTAGACCTTGCGCTTCTCAATTTTGAATAATTCTTTGCCCTCTTTGTCGTATAATTGGGTGCCAGGGATGGCGACGATTACTTTTTGGCCTGCTGCTACATTCGCAGCTCCACAAACGATGGTTAAGATTTCATCCAAACCTGCGTCTACGGTAGTCAAGCTCAAGGTTTTTTCTTTTACTTCGAATTTCTCACAAGTTAAAACTTCACCTACCACAAAGCCTTTCAATCCACCTGGAATCTTATCGTGCGGCTCAATGCCTTCCACTTCAAGTCCAGTATTTGTCAATAAAACGTCTAATTCTTCTGGGCTGCCTTGTGCAGGTAGCTTCGAAATATCAATAAAATCACGTAACCAATTAAGGGAAATTTTCATCTGTCTAATTAACGAGTAAGCTTCATTTTGTAATCCACGGAAACTTTTCCTCGCGTGATATCACTTAACTTATTTTTTATGAGGCGCTTTTTCACGGGATTCAAATGATCCGTGAACAAGATGCCTTCGATATGATCGTATTCATGTTGGATAATGCGAGCAGCTAAACTTTCGAAAATATCCGTTCTTTCTTCGCCTTGCTCTGTCCAATAGTGGATTTTTACGTATTCTGGGCGGTACACTTCGCCACGAATGCCGGGGATGGAAAGGCAACCTTCTTCGAAGCCCCATTCATCGCCTGTTTCTTCCAAAATGGTGGGATTGACAAACACTTTTTTGAAACCGATCAAAGACTCATCCACGTCTTCATCTTTTTCTCCCTCGTTCATGGGACGGCCGTCCACTACAAACAAGCGAATGTCCATGCCGATCTGAGGCGCAGCTAAACCTACTCCGCTAGCAGCGTACATGGTTTCAAACATATCTTCCGATAATTTGATTAAATCGATACTGCCTAATTCGATAGGGGATGCGACTTTTCTTAAAACGGGATCCCCGTAGGGAATAATTGGATAGATCATGTCTAATAGAGCAATGCAAACAACAAATTTAGCAGAATTTATCCTTTGTTTTTCGTAATTTGCACGGATTTTTAACCTAAGTACGATTTAATAAACAGATTATGAATAGAAACTTCTTTAAGGCGCATCCTTGGCATGGTGTACAGATTGGCGACCAAATGCCTGAATTAGTGACTGCATTTATTGAAATTGTACCTACGGATACAGTTAAGTATGAGATAGATAAGCAAACGGGCTATTTGAAAATCGATCGCCCGCAGAAATTTTCTAATATTGTACCTGCACTATATGGCTTTTTGCCACAAACGTATTGTTCAGATGGAATTGCCGAGCTCGCTCGCAAGTATTCTGGCAAGGACATCGAAAGAGGGGATGGAGATCCATTGGATATTTTAGTGCTTTCAGAGCGTGCAATCACGCATGGAGATATTTTATGTCAAGCGATACCGATAGGTGGAATTCGCATGATTGACAAGGGTGAGGCGGATGATAAAATCATTGCCGTATTGAAAGATGATCCGATTTATGGCAGATGGAAAGATATATCCGATGCCCCTAAAGACATTGTTGAGCGTTTAAGACACTATTTTTGGACCTATAAAATGTTGCCGGGAGAAACGTCTTCGAATTCGGTAGATATTGACGATATTTATGGTCGCGAAGTGGCTTATGAAGTGATTCGTCAAGCTCGGGAGGATTACCGTAAAAACTTTGGATAAAACATTAAAATAGAAAGTTATGTGGCAATTTGTCAAGTATTCATTAGCGACTGTTTTCGGTCTATTTCTTTTTTTTATTGTCTCTTTATTGCTTTTAGCTGGCGTAGGTGCCGCTATTGGTAGTTCTGACGAGGTATATGATTTGAAAGACAATTCCGTCTTAAGACTCGATTTGAATCGCCCTATCGTAGAAAATGCATCGACGGAAGATAATCCATTTTCATCTTTAACAGATGCGTATTTTTCCCCACCTGAAAATGTGGGTTTGATTCAAGTTTTATCGGCCTTAGAGCGCGCTAAAGTAGATCCTAAAATCAAGGGAATTTATTTAGATGCTAGTTTTCCGATGGCAGGCTATGCGCAACTTTCGGAGATTCGGGACGCTATTCAGAAGTTTCAAAAGTCAGGCAAATTCGTCTATGCTTACGCAAATTCCTACACGGAGAAAGGGTATTATATAGCATCTGTGGCAGATAAGACCTATTTGAATCCGAATGGTTTATTAGATTTTAATGGTATTAGCGTTCAATACACCTTCTACAAGAAAGCCTTGGACAAATTGGAGATAGAGCCTTTAGTGTTTCGGGTAGGAACCTATAAGTCAGCGGTGGAGCCTTTCATTCGAGAAGATATGAGTGAAGAAAGCAAGGCGCAGACGTCGTCTTTCTTGCAATCAATTAACACGTACATTTTCGATAAAATTGGGCGTAGCAAGAATATTCCTGTGCGCAAATTAGATCAGATTGCCGATAGTCTACAAGCATTTGAACCTTCGTCTGCGGAGAAGTTAGGTATGATCAAACAAGGTTATTGGGATGAGTTTGAGGCCCTTTTATTGAAGGCATCGGGGGAGAAAGAAAAAGTGAAATATGTTTCTTTGAATAATTATTTAAATGCCAAAAACCCGATCGACGAAGTGGAAGGGAAAGATCGCATAGCGGTTTTAGTCGCAGAAGGGGAGATTTCAGGTACAAGAGCTAGTGAAGGAAATATTGGCTCAGATGATTTTGTGAAAGAATTAAAGAGATTAAGGGAGAGTAAGTCTGTGAAGGCCATCGTGCTTCGCATCGATTCTCCTGGTGGTTCTTCATTAGCCTCTGATATTATGTGGCGAGAGATTGAGTTAACTAAGAAAGTAAAGCCTATTATTTCGTCCATGTCAAATTATGCGGCCTCAGGTGGCTATTATATGGCGATGGGAACAGATGTTATCGTGGCACAACCGACGACGATCACGGGTTCAATTGGAATCTTTGCGGCGTGGTTTAATGTGGATAATTTCTTGAAAAATACGCTTGGAATCACTCAAGATCACGTAGATACGCATGCGAATTCGAATTTTATGAATTCGGCAGGGGCATTGACAGATTTCCAAAAATCAGTTGTACAAAATTCGGTGAACAAAGGCTATCTGTCCTTTACAACCAAAGCGGCTGCGGGTCGCAAGATGACTTTGCAACGTTTGCAATCATTAGCGGGTGGGCGTGTTTGGACAGGTGCACAGGCTAAGCAAATAGGCTTAGTAGATGAATTAGGGGGTTTAGATAAGGCAATTGAGATTGCAGCTTCAAAAGCGAAGTTAAAGCCGGGTGCTTACAAAGTAGCGGTTTATCCAAAGGCTAAATCATTTGTGGATGAGTTATTAAGTTCAGCAACCTCTGAATCTTCGCTTTCTGAGCGTTTATTTGCAAAGAATATCCCATGGGCGTCGTCTGTTTTAGAGGTGAACCGTTGGAAAAAAAGAGAAGGCTTCTTAGCAATGATGCCTTATTTAATGGAATTTGAATAGAAATAAAGCTTATATGGTACGTAATAATTGGACTCGTGAAGAGGTAGAGAAAATATACAACCAACCCTTTTTGGATTTGGTCTATCAGGCGGCGACAGTACACCGCGAGAATTTTGACCCGAATGAGGTCCAAATCTCCACCTTGCTTTCCATTAAAACGGGTGGTTGCCCAGAGGATTGTTCCTACTGCTCACAGGCAGCTCGTTACCACACGAATGTCAAGGTGCAGAAATTACTTCCGTATGAGGAGGTGATTCAAGCGGCTAATCGCGCAAAAGACAACGGCAGTTCTCGTTTCTGTATGGGAGCAGCATGGCGCGAGGTGCGTGATAATAAGGACTTTGACCGCGTGTTAGACATGGTGAAGGGAGTGAACTCCTTAGGTATGGAGGTTTGCTGTACTTTAGGGATGTTATCCGAGGAGCAAGCTCAGAAATTGAAGGAAGCGGGTTTATATGCCTACAACCACAATATTGATACGAGTGAGGAATATTACGAGGATGTGATCTCGACTCGGACCTATGATGATCGTTTAGAGACCTTGGGAAACGTGCGTAAGGCTAATTTATCCGTATGTTCAGGTGGAATCATTGGAATGGGTGAAAGTGCAGGAGATCGCATCGGAATGCTATTAACGCTAGCGAATTTGCCAGAGCATCCAGAATCAGTTCCGGTAAACAACTTAGTTCCAGTAGAGGGTACTCCTTTTGAGAATCAAAAGACGGCGTCTGTTTGGGATTTAGTTCGCGTAATTGCTACGGCTAGAATCATGATGCCAAAGTCTGCGGTTCGTTTATCTGCCGGCCGATTAGAATTAAACTATGAAGGCCAGGCTTTCTGCTTCATGGCAGGGGCGAATTCGATCTTCTCTGGTGATGTTTTATTGACAACTCCTAACCCAGATACGAAATCGGATCAGGAATTATTCCAAATCTTAAGCATCAAACCGAAGGCAGCTTTCAAAGATGCGCGCAAGCCAGGTATTGAATTTAACCAGATTCCGAGTGCTCAAGGTTTAGAGCATACGCATTAATAGAAAATACTACATGAGAAGGCGCTATTCCGAAAGGTTTAGCGCTTTTTTTATAAAGTCTTGCTCATCCGGTAATGTTGGATTTCCCCGAACAGCAGATAGGATTCCGCTACGATCGAATATCCAATGGCTTGGTAAAAGGGCACCGCATTTTCCCTTGCTTCTAAGACGATTTCTGTCCAACCTTTCGCTTTCGCTTGATCTTCTAAGTAAGCCATAATTGCTTTACCGATTCCCTTTCCTTGTGCGGCTGTAGCAATGGCTACACAACGTACTTGGCCTTGTTTAGCGGCTGACTCGTGCATACGAGCTACACCTACAACTTCTCCACCCGCGACAGCGATGGCGTGAATGGCCTGGTCCTCATCGGCGAGTACTTCTGAGCCCAAAGGTTGATTCCAAGGTTCTCTCAACACGTTAAAACGCAAAGCATAATAGGCTTTCCAGTCTGCGTCGGTTAATGGGGCTTTAATTTCCATGTACTAGAGGGGGCAAAAAAATGGCGCAGCCCGCAGGGCTGCGCCATAAATATACTCGATTTCGATCCTATTTTGCAAAGTTTACGGCGCGCATTTCGCGAATTACCGTTACTTTGATTTGACCTGGATATTGCATCTCTTTCTCGATTTTCTGAGAAATATCAAACGATAAGTTCGACGCCTTTTCGTCACTTACATTCTCAGAATCGACCATGATACGCAACTCACGACCCGCTTGGATTGCGTAGCACTTTTGAACTCCATCAAATGAAGTAGCTAAAGTCTCTAAATCACGAAGACGCTTCATATAAGACTCCATCATCTCGCGGCGTGCGCCCGGACGAGAACCAGAAATCGCATCGCACACCTGAATGATAGGGGAGATCATCGAAGTCATTTCACATTCGTCGTGGTGAGCTCCGATCGCATTACAAACTTCTGGATGCTCTTTGTATTTCTGAGCCAGTTCCATTCCAAGCAATGCGTGAGGAAGTTCTGGTTCTTCATGCCAAACTTTACCAATATCGTGCAATAGACCCGCACGCTTCGCTAGTTTCGCATTTAATCCTAATTCAGCGGCCATCGTTGCACACAACTTCGCGACTTCGCGGGAGTGTTGCAAGAGGTTTTGGCCATAAGAAGAACGGAAACGCATACGTCCGATCATCTTAATTAATTCTGGATGTAAACCGTGGATACCTAAGTCAATCACCGTTTTCTCACCGATTTCGATGATCTCATCGTCAATGTTCTTACGAGTCTTATTTACGACCTCTTCGATACGTGCCGGGTGAATACGTCCATCTTGAACCAAACGGTGAAGAGATAAACGCGCAATCTCCCGACGTACTGGATCAAATCCAGAGATGATAATCGCCTCTGGCGTATCATCCACGATAAATTCCACACCCGTAGCTGCTTCTAGTGCACGGATGTTACGGCCTTCCCGACCAATGATTTTACCCTTGATGTCATCTGATTCAATGTTGAAGACTGATACGCAGTTCTCGATGGCATTTTCAGCCGCCGTACGTTGAATTGTCTCGATAACAACCTTCTTCGCTTCTTTCGTAGCGGTTAATTTCGCTTCTTCGATGGCTTGCTTCACTAAAGAACTTGCTTTCGATTCTGCCTCTGCCTTTAAGGCATCCATGATCTGTTGGCGCGCCTCGTCGGCTGAAAGACCAGCAATCTTTTCTAATTGGCTGATTTGATTCGCAAGCATCGCTTCTGCTTCCTCGCGTTTCTTCTCTACATCTTCTAGCTTCTTGCGGTAGTTTTCCTCTTTCGATTGAACACTTTGTTTTGCCGAATTAAGCTCTTGTTCTGCTACACGTTGTTGTTCCGCTTGTTGGGCTAGCGTGCGCTCTTTCTCGCGTAGTTTTTGCTCGTTTTCTAAAAGAATTCCTTTTTTGTTTTGAGACTCTTCTTCGAATTCAGCACGAAGACGTAGGAAGTTTTCCTTCGCCTCTAACATGCGGTCTTTCTTGATGTTTTCTGCAGTGATTTCTGCATTCTTTAGGATGTCATCCGCCTTGCGTTGGGCATCCCCTTCGATGTTTTTATTTACCTTAGAGTAGACTACTTTCCCGGCAAATAAACCTCCAGCCGCAGCTAAAAGTGGGATAATAAAAGTTAATATCGTGGACATATAGAACGAATGTGTGTTTATACATTGGTTCCCGGAAAAATCGAAATAAAAGGAAAATTATACTGTGAACTCAGCCGCTAGAGTTAACAATTCGTTGTTTTCTTCTAGCACGTCGGCCTGGAGCGAATTGTGTTCTGCTTCAAATTTCAAACCACACATGGCTAAATCGAGTGCCACCATCGCCATTACGGCTGCGGGATCTGAACTATTTGTTTGCTTTTCGTAATAACGAACAAGCTTGTTCACTAATGATGCTGCATTTCTTACACATGATTCCTCTCCCGGGCTAACCTTCAAGGCGATACTTTGTATGCCTACTAGTAGATTACAAGGAATTTTAGGACTCATGGATTGCGTAATTGGTCAATGCAATGATCTATTTTTGTAATATATTCTTCTAACTTTTGTTTCAACTCAGCGGTGGGAACTGCTGTGTTATCTGTACTAGCTACAATTTTAGCGAAATTATCTGATTTTTTAAAGTTTTTTTCCAATTCTTTTAGCCGCCTTTGCGTTTTCACTAGTTCCTCTGATTTTAGGGCTAATTTTTGTTGGAGATCATCTAATTCAGCTTGTTTTTGATCGAGCGTGCCTTGAAATTCCTGTAAACGCGCCACCATCCCGCTGATTTTCAGCTTGAGGCTTAGGTATTGCATTTTTAGTTCACTTTTCATTTCAGGGCTATGCTGGGTTTACCGTTTTTCCAGGAGAATTCTTTGAAAATAATGTAGGCCAAAATACAAATAAATCCGATGTTTTGGCTGATGAGCAACGGAATTTGTAAGCTTGCGAGCATGGATCCTGATTGAATCGCCAGAACCCCTAAAGCAATGTAGGCGATAGCTGACATCCAGCGGTAGGGTGCGGGGTCGAATTTTTGCCCCCCTACATAGCACAATAAAGTCATAACCATGGCTGATACTAGGAAAGAATAAGCGCAGGCCATGTAGCCATAAACGGGGATAAATAGGACGTTTCCTGCCAGCGTAACCGCTAAGCCAGTCACCGTAATTACCGTTCCCATGTAGGTTCTATTCGTCTTTTTAAACCAAACCGATTGTGTATAATATACCCCTAGAAATAAGTTAGCTAGTAGTAAAACAGGTACCACACCGATGCCTTCCCAATAAACGGATTGGCGTAAAAATAGTCCTTGTATCCAGAATAAATTCGAACTCACGCCTACCCAAAGAATCAAGCATACAATCACAAACCAATGGCTGACGAGGGCTAAATTAGATGGGGAATTTTCAGCAGACTTAGAGCCTAAAAAGAAGGGTTCGGCTGCATATTTAAAGGCTTGAATCGCTAGACTCATGAACACCGATAGTTTGTAGCAATTACCATAAATGCCTAATGCATCCTCTGAACTTCTACCCGGATAGAAGCCGGCTGGTAGAAACTCTTCGAGCAGCAAACGGTCAAACATTAAATTGAACATGGCCGCTAAACTCATGAACATAATGGGGTAAGAATAGACCCATAATTTTTTTAATTCGGCACCGTCCCAAGTCCATTTGAAATCAGTAAATGAAGAACGAAGCCAATAAAATAGGCTTGCATTAGCTAGTAAATTAGCTAAGAAAATATAGCCGGCTCCGATGCTTGGAGAATAGAGATTCTGTAAAAAAACGGGTCCCCATTGACCTTCGTGCATGGGTTTTAGCAGCGCTAAAAAGAAGAGATTCAATCCCACATTAATCAGAATGGAAACGATTTTTGCCTTGACGAATAATTGAATTTTTTGTTCTAATCGAAGACGGGCAAACGGAATCGCTGTCACCGCATCGATGGCTAGAATCAAGGCTAACCAACGCATGAATTGACCTTTGCCTTCATAGCCTAATTGTGCCATCAATGGGTCAGCAAAGACAAATAAGCCGATGGTGAAGAGTCCCGAAGTTAGGATGATTGCCGTTAAAATAATATTGTAGTAGCGTTCAGGGGCCTCTTTCGCGTAGCGGAAATAGGCTGTTTCCATTCCGTAGGTATAGATGATATTCGCGATGGCCACGTAACCATAGAGTTTTACGTTAACGCCCAAAGCAGCCGGCATAAAGGCTGCGGTGTGGATAAATACCAATAAAAAATTTAGGGAGCGACCCAGGATCGTACTGAATCCATAGGATAGTGTTTCGCCAGCTAATTTTTTAAGAATGGACATGCGTACAAGTTCGGTCAATTCTCAAAGTTACAATTTATTGCTTTTGATAGCCGATGATTTGATAAAATTGCTCAGAATAACTTTCACTGATCGGAATGTGGTTCTCTCCAATTTTGATTTTTTGGCTTCTAATGGACTCCATTTTACTGAGTGAAACAATGAAGGATTTGTGCACCCGAACGAAATCGTTAGACGGCAGTTTTTCTTCGATTGATTTCATCGTCATCCGACAAACCACGGGGAATTTTTGAGTTCTTAGGTGGATTTTAATGTAATCTTTTAACCCTTCAATGTAGAGAATATCCTCCAGCATAATCTTCATTAAAGAATAATCTGCATGAATGAAAAGGAATTCTAATCTAGGTATTTCAGCTGGCTTGTGGAGAAGTTGTTTAGACTTGTAATAATCTAAGGCTTTGTGGCTCGCCTTTAGAAAACGTTCGAAATTGATGGGTTTTAACACGTAATCAATCACGTCTAGATTAAATCCATCTAATGCATATTGCTGGTAAGCTGTGACGAAAATGACCATCGGCTTTGTCGTCAAACTCTCCAAGAATTGTAGGCCCGTCATGCCAGGCATTTGGATGTCAAGAAATAACAAATCCACTGGATTGTTTTCTAAATATTCCACCGCTTCCATCGCATTTCGGCAACGTTTGACCATATGCAGAAAAGGAACTTTGGAGATATTATCCTCGACTAAGTCTAAGGCTAAACTCTCATCGTCCACCGCTAAACATTTCAAAATCGTACCGGGGATTTCCACTAGGTTTTCGTCTGACATTATTTAACGTGTTGAATAGTGAGAGTAATGATAAAGTCTGAGCCTGAATCTACGACAATGAGACTGTGATTCTCAGGATAAAGCAGTTCTAAACGGCGTTTCACATTCGCTAGACCGATGCCAGAACTTTCGTCTTTGGTCTCGTTCATCACCGTTCCTTTTTTATTGCTAACACGGAAAAACAATTCCGAAGCGCTATCTTTTAATTCAATGTCAATAGTCGGATTTTCGATAAAGCCTACTCCATGTTTGAAGGCATTCTCCACGAAAGGAATTAATAACATGGGTTCAATATGGCTTGATTTTGGCCCTAATTCATGTTTGAAATC
>JBIIGE010000085.1:0-4550 GCA_044236555.1 Aquirufa sp. | reverse complement strand
ACTTCAATAATGATACGCATAGATAGAATAATCGAAGTTGCTCCCTATTATGTTGACTGCCTATTCAATACGGGAGAATTAAAGCGAATTGAAGTACTCCCACTGCTATTAAATCACCAGCATTTAAATGGAATTGATCAATTAAAAGACTACTCTGTATTTGAGAAAGCGGCGATAGGAGAAATGGGTGAATTAAAATGGGAAAAAATCATTTTATCCCCTAAAGATGATTCCGGACAGCGTTGGGATTATGATATCTCTCCTGAATTTGCCTACGAAATAGGGAATGTTTTGGTTTAAAGCCTGAAATTCAGGCTTTTATTATGTCCAAAAAGATCTTGTGTATTAATCCTATCAATGTCTTAAAGTCGATTTTCAGGTATTGACTAAATGTGTCAATACCGAAAAAGCTCCCTGAGTAGCCCGACGTTTATTTCACACAATAGTGCGTAAAGGTGCTCTAATCGACATATATGACTAAATCGCGAAGCGAAGACTAAGACACAAAGTGGCGACTAAGACGAAGTCGGCCCGCGCAGCGCAGACTAAGCCCGAAGGACGCCCTCTGCCAGCACCCGATCATTCGAGAGGCGGGGAACTTTGTTTTGGCCCCCTAATTTACCCTGAGACTTCATATACGAGATAAATGCCCCAGTAGGTAAGGAGGTAAGGACTAAAGGACGCAAGATCGAACCCGTAATCAGATCTCGGTAATAGATATTCTGCGCGCACATGGATGCGTCCACCGCTTGTTGAAAAGCCTCTAAAGATGACGGTGACGAAGAAAACTCCACTAACCATTCATGGTAAGGCAAACCAGATGCAGGAGAAACCTGTGGGGCCACCGTAAATTCAACTACTCTTGCTTCTGGACACGCAGCTAGACCGGCAGCTAATGCTTTCTCGACTTCTTCGGCAATGACATGCTCGCCAAAAGCCGAAATAAAGTGCTTAATTCGACCCGTCACCACAATGCGGTAAGGATTTAAGGAAACGAACTTCACGGTATCACCAATGGAATAAGACCAAAGGCCCGCGTTTGTGGTCAATAACAGCGCATAATTCACGTCTAAGGAGACCTCGGTGAGGCTTAGGCGCACTGGATTTGCACCGAAATAGGTATCGGTAGGGACAAACTCAAAGAAAATGCCGCCGTCTACGTTCAATAATAGCCCTGGTTCGCCCGAAGAGTCTTGAAATGCAATGAACCCTTCGGAAGCCGGATAAGTCTCCACTACGTCGATTTCTCGGCCTATCGAGGCCATTAACTTCTCGCGGTAGGGTTCGAAGTTCACACCGCCGGTGACGAAGACTTGGAAATCGGGGAAGAGATCGCCTATTTTTTGGCCTGATAACTCCTCTAGACGGTCAAAATACATCTGTACCCAAGGCGGAATACCAGATATCAAGCCCATTCGCTTTGAAATGGTTTCTTGGACAATGGATTCTAACTTTTGCTCCCAGTCTTCGATGCAATTTGTCTTATATGTGGGCATTTGATTGCCGCGTAAATAACCTGGAACGTGGTGATTCACGATGCCAGATAGGCGTCCTGTGGGCACGCCGTTAGTTTCGGTCATCTCAGGTGAGCCGCTGAGAAAAATCAATTTTCGATCTAAAAATGAGGCATTACCGCTGTAGTGTACGTAATGCAAGAGGGCATCGCGGGCGGCGGTAATGTGAAAAGGCATGGATTCCGATGAAATCGGGATGTATTTGACGCCGGAGGTGGTGCCGGAGGTTTTAGCAAAATAGGCTGGTTTTCCAGGCCAAAGAATGTCTTCCTTGCCTGCCACCACTTCATCAATATAGGGTTTAATGTCTTCGTATTCGAAGATGGGTACGTTAGAGCGGTAGTCGAGGTAGTTCTTGATTTTAACGAAGGAGTGACCTCGTCCAAAAAGGGTTTTCTCCGCTTTCGCTACCATTTGCTTTAACCAAAAGTCCTGGCGCTCAAAGGCCTGCTGTTGGCTTAAGCGGTACTTTTTTACGACACGGGCCGCTAGGGGTTTGGCAAAAAAGGAACGAATACCCATCGTGCTACACTATTTAAATATGCCTTTGGGATCGGGCATTTTGGCAGCTAAAAGCGAGCCAAAATTCAAGTCCAACTGCAAAATATCAGCCATGCGAGCCTCGTGGAAATAGGTCCACGCTTGTTCGTAATTTTCTTTATAATAAGCGACCTGACTCCGTTTCATCAGCGCATTCGCGTTCGTAGGATCCTGCTGCAAAGCATGCTTTAACTCAGCTTCAACCTCATCTAAAGTGCCACAATCTTGGCCTTTCTCAAAGCAACTTAACTTCACTATGGCATAATCCACACGCAACATAGATTGAGTGGAGTCTAATTCCAACCCTTTATTTAATAGGCGAATAGCAAGATCGTTATCACCCCTTTGAAAGGAAATAACACCTAATCCCCAGTAAACATCTACGCTGTTTGCGTCTAGTGCGCTAATTAAATTAAATCGATGGGCTGCCGTGTCCAAGCGCGCAGAGGCGATGTATTCCCAAGCGCGCTCCGCAAAAAACGTCACGGCTTCGGCTCTTGAAGGAAACGATGCGTCACAACTCGCTACGAATTCGTTTAATTCTTTTTGGTCGGCTTTTGAAAGGGGCTTAGAGCCATACAATACTTCATACTTTGCCGCGCGGGGCCCAGTTTTTATAATCGGCGTAGCCGGCGCCTGCGGCGCCGCAGTGGCCTCGCTTGCTCCTTCCGCCTTTCTAGTTTGGGAAAACGCTGTTAAAGTAGCGAACGAAATCAAACATACTAAGAGAACTCTTTTCATAAACACAAAACTAACGTTTCTTTTTATTTGACGCTGCGCCGGGACGAAATTTTGCATTCTTTCCCGGGCGATTATTGCGGACAATCGGTTTAGGCCCTTGAACGGCGCCGCCTTTAGGTCCAGCCTTAGTAACGGCCTTTTTCTGAGGCACTTTCTTGCCCGAAGCTTTGGCTTTAATGACCCATTTCTTATCGTGGAACGCACCCTTAAAGTCTGGATCCTCGCGTTTGCGCTGGTCATCTACCGCGCGTAACATATCTTGTTGCTCTAAAAACGGCGTTTCTTCGATCTTGATTCCTTCTGGCAATTGCTCGATTTCAATCTTCTGCTGAATGATATCCTCAATCTTCGCCCAGTGGTAACTTTCCGCTAACGTAATAAAGGTAATCGACTCGCCTATCTCCTCCGCGCGGCCCGTACGTCCGATTCGGTGGACATAATCCTCATAAATCAAGGGAACATCGAAGTTAATCACGTGTGACACTTTCGGTATGTCGATCCCGCGTGCTGCCACGTCCGTCGTCACTAAAACGCGCACATTCCCCTCTCGGAATTGCGCCATGGCGTTGATACGCGTGTTTTGGCCCTTGTTCGAGTGAATCACGCGAACCTGGTCTTTTGGCAAAGATTTTAGCAGCCATTTCTCCACATCATTCGCCGCATCTTTCGAGCGACAAAAAACCATAACTCGATGAAAGTCAGGGTTTTGCATAAAATACGCTAGGGCGTGTAGCTTCGTAAGTAAGTTAGGTGCCTCGTAAACCGATTGCGTCACTTGACTCGCTGGCGTGGCCTGCGGAGTGATTTCGATCTTCATCGGAAACTCCAAAAACTCGTGGGACAAGTTCTCCACCTTCTCTGGGAAGGTCGCGGAAAACAGCCCATTCATTCGTTTTTTGTAAGGTATTTTCTCCAAAATCTGACGAATCTGCGGCATAAAGCCCATATCCATCATCTTATCTGCTTCGTCTAAAATCAAGAATTTCAATTCCTTCACCACGATCACATCCTTGCGGTACAATTCTAAGAATCGACCCGGCGTAGAAACGAGGATGTCGACGCCTTCTTCGAGAGCTTGGATCTGCGGCTTTGGCCCTAATCCGCCGTATAATGCAAGAATTCGCAAGTCCGTAAACTGCGCTAAACCGATCATCACGGTATGAATCTGCATGACCAGCTCACGCGTAGGCGCAAGAATCAAGGCCCGCGGATTCTTTCCCTGCGCATACTTACAACGCATCAGAATCGGAAGTGCGTAAGCTGCGGTTTTACCCGTACCCGTCTGCGCAATACCTAGCAAATCGTGTCCTTGCAATAATAGGGGAATCGCCTTCTCTTGGATGGGCGTGGGTTTCGTGTAACCCACCGCTGTGCAAGCGCGCTGTAGCTGTGGATTTAATCCCAAACTTAAAAATTCATCCATTGGATTCGGCATTGTTATTGATTTGCAAAGGTAGGGAAAATATAATTCTTACCTTTGAAACAAAAATACGATTGTTTTGGCTCGCATTAAGGCATTTCTGTTGAATCTCGGCCTATTGGTCGCCCTCTCCTTTGCCACAGGGAGCCTATCCTCGCTATTTTTAGCCGGCCTCAACTGGATTCAACACAACGGATCCTATTTATACGCCTTGCCACTTGTAGGTTTATTGTTCCAAAGTTTCAAAGTCCCAGCCTACCTCATTATCCCGTCTACTTGGCTCAGCCACCTAGCCGGAGCCTCGGTCGGAAGAGAAGGAGTCGCGGTAGCTATGG
>JBIIGE010000084.1:0-4573 GCA_044236555.1 Aquirufa sp. | reverse complement strand
CCCCGTAAGCAGCTAACATCCCCCCTACTGCAGGACCAATGATAAATCCTACACCAAACGCTGCCCCTACTACACCAAAATTTTTCGCGCGATCCTCTGGCTTGGAAACGTCAGCAATGTAGGCTTGCGCTGTGGTAAAACTAGCACCCGTGATTCCAGACATAATTCGACCGACAAACAACCAGAAAATAGAGGGAGCAAAGGCTAAGACTAAATAATCGACCGTAAAGCCAAAAAGAGACGCTAGAATAACTGGACGCCGTCCTACTTGGTCGGATAGCCCTCCTAAAATAGGTGAAAACAAAAATTGCATAATGGCATAAGATGCCATTAACCAGCCAGCATATTGGGATGCAACAGAGATGTCTCCCCCAACAAATCCTTTGATCAGGTTAGGTAGAACGGGAATAATTAAACCAATTCCGAGAACATCAATTAATAAAGTTATGAAGATAAACCCGATTGCAGGATCCTTTTTGCTAGCCATTTGATTTTAATTAAGCTGCAATTTAAGAAAAAGGATATTGAATTTTATTTTTTAAAAATTCCTTGCTCGTTTCTGCGCAACTTAGAGGCGTTTTACCCGCATCAGGAACAGAGTCTAATTCCACGATGGCAAAGCCTTTGAATTTGATTTTATCTAGGTTAGCAAACACCTCCTCTAAATTAACTTTACCTTGCCCTAGTTCGACAAAACGGTAGCGAGGCTCTGTTTGACGTACATCTTTCATGTGGAAAGAGTGCAACACTTTGCGGTATTTTAGAACAGCTTCCGCTGGATTACCTCCGCCTTGAAAATAGTGTGCCACATCTAAGAGCAATTTGATCTTAGACGAGTCCATATGAGTTACCAATAAATCTACCTCCTCAGGAGTCTCCCCAAATTGGTCCATATGGTTGTGGTAAGTAGCTTGAATGCCAATTTCTTTGGTTTTTGCACCGATTTCGTTCATTACCTCGGCTAGACGAATCAAGTCCTTTTCCTCCGGCTTCACCCCTTTCTTGCGTAAAGAATTAGTCAATTGAATAGAAGTTCCACCTAATGATTTCACAAAAGTGGCATGCTTCACGTGCTGAGCAATGGAAGCCTCAACTTTAGCTGGATCTATCTCCACATTACCACTCGAAAACATACATAATTGCAATCCTGATTGATCTAAAAGCGCTTTTAAATCCGCGGTATTATCCTTGTATTTCGCAAAGGTATTTGCGCGCAATTGAATTCCCTTAAATCCTAAGGCTGAAATATCTTTAATGGCCTGCTCATCTTGCCCATTCCAGGTGATAGAAGAATAGCCTAAAGAATAGGATTTTTTCGCAGCAAAAATGGAAATAGGAAGTGTGGATGCTAAAGTAAAAAAGGCTGATTTAGCCAAGAATTCGCGTCTCGTTTTCATATGAATAGGTTTTATTGTAAAAGCTTTATTCTCGGCTTATTTACTCTCGCCGAATTTCAAATAGTCTGCTAATAAACTTAGCTTATCCGTACCAATGTAATCCACCCCGATATCCAATAAGGCTTGATAACCCAGAAGCGAATCTGGGGTAGCCCAAAGACGTACTTTTCGGCCATTCGCGTGTACTTGATCGACATAGTTTTTGAGTTTTTCTTTCAAAGCTGCGGGGATGGGTCCTTGGCCACCCCAAAATCCAAATTTCAGCATCGATTCACTCTCTAAAATCACTTTATTAGTCGGAAAACGTTCATCCGAACGACCATCAAAGGTAATCCAAGCAGGATATTCAATGTATTGAGACGGCTTAGGACGATTTCCAGAGATGACGATCCGAAATCCTTTTTGGACGATAATCTCTGCGTGAGGTTTCAGCGCAGCAATAATCAGGGACATGGTAGAATCCGCAGGGGTTTTAGAATCAATCAATAACTGGTGAAAATTCCCCTCTTTGTTTGCCTTTAAAACTCGAATGATGGGATCGATGTACAAATCCTTCAAGTTGCGATTCAGACGCAGCTGAGAACGTTCATGCCCCACTAATAACTCGCCATTTACGGCGTACACGTCAGCTTCGATGGAACCAAAACCCAACTGAAACGCTTCAAAAAAAGGCCTCTCGTGCTCATAATCGTTGTGTGCATGCGCTTTCAATAACGGACTTTGCGCGTGAAGGGTGAGTGACAATAAACAAAAAAGGGCGATTTTTTTCATTAGCCTTTCACATAATCCCCAGACGCGATTCGCGTTTTAGGGTCGATTTTTTTATTGTATAAATACGCATAAGTTTCGATTTCTTTGCCTTTTAAGCTCACTTTTACCTGCTCACGAACAAAAATGCTTAACGCTGGTTTTTCGGTATTGAACTCTTCGTATTCATCTAATACGTTCAGCAACTTGATCGTATTGGATAATAAATACAATTCACCTACTACTTGGTCTTTCGCATCTGAAGAGGGAATAATACCTGGATAATCGGCCACTTGGTACATTTGACCTTGGTAAGTCGCCATGCCAATGTAATCAGAATTACGTGCAATTAAGCGGTGTAAATCGTTACCACAATCGCGACGCAAGGTTCCGTACACGAATAAATACTCTTCTACATTCGGTTCAGGTAGCTTCGCCTCTTCTAAGGTTAAGACTAAGTCCTCTTGCTCCACCACTGTTCCTTCCGTTAGAACTACGTTACCGATGATGCCTTCAAATGGTGCTGAGACAATCGATTCCATTTTCATCGCTTCGATCACGTAAAGTGGCGCGTTTAATTTCACCTCATCGCCTGGTTTTACCAAGATACGGGATAATCTACCCTGCAATGGAGCACCGATATCCCCTTTTGCCTTCGCTTTTGCGTGTTGAGCGCGTTCGACTTTGACATTTTTGTCCAAAATCTTAATGCGGCGTGCCTGGCCATTTAATTCAAAAGTCACATTGCGCAGACCTGATTCATCCGGCTCTGACATGTACAAGAACTTCACGATAATCGTCTTACCCGGCTCGATGGTGATCATGATCTCCTCATCCTGTTTCAAGCCATAAAAGAAGGCTGGCGTAGGAAGAGCGGATAATTCACCGAAAAGGGCCGAATTCTTGTAATAATCTTCGTAGACTTTGGGATACATTTTGTATGACAAGTAATCGAAGAATCCATCTTCAGCTTCAGGGAATTTTTTCATAAATACCTTAAAGTCTGCATCAAAGTCGATGGGTGCCAAATGATCATTTGGACGCCCTTCGATGGCATGTTCTCCTTTCAAGACAATCTCCTGAAGTTGCTTTGGGAAACCTTGGTAAGGTTGACCTAGGCCGCCTTTAAAGAAGTCTTTTACGGATTCAGGGAAAGATAAGGTGGAACCTTTGGCGTACACATCCTCCGCCGTTAACGAATTAGCGGTCATAAAGATCGCCATATCCCCTACTACTTTCGATGATGGAGTTACTTTAACAATATCACCAAAAAGTGTGTTAGCCTCCAAATAATTATGCTTCAATTGTTCGAACTTATCCCCCACTCCGAGTGAAATCGCCTGTCCACGCAGGTTCGTGTATTGACCACCTGGAATTTCATTATTGTACACCTCAGCGGTTCCAGCCTTCAATTCGGATTCAAACGGCGCATACATGGCGCGAACTGCTTCCCAATAATTAGAGTATTGATTTAATAAATCTAAATCAAGATCAGATGCCTTCGGGTGACCTTGCATCATAGCCACTAAGGAATTCAAATTAGGCTGAGAGGTCAATCCAGACATCGCGCCGATGGCCCCATCTAGAATATCGACACCCGCCTCAATTGATTTTAAATAGGTAGCAGATTGAACTGAGGCCGTATCATGTGAGTGCAAGTGAACAGGTATCGAAATAACTTTCTTTAACTCAGAAATTAATTTCTCTGCTTGGAAGGGACGTAAAAGTCCAGCCATATCTTTTAAACAAACAATATGTGCGCCAGCATCTTCCACTTGACGCGCCATATCGAGGTAGTATTGCAAATTGTATTTAGGATTCGTAAACATATCCCCAGTGTAACAAATGGCCACTTCAGCAATGCCCGGCGTGCGTTCACGAACTGCTTTAATCGACACTTTCATCGCCTCGATCCAGTTCAAGGAATCGAAAATGCGGAAGACATCGACACCCGCTTCGGAGGATTTCTCCACGAACTTTTCAATCAAATTATCCGGGTAGGCTGAATAACCTACGGCATTTGAACCACGGAAAAGCATTTGCAAGAGCATATTCGGCATGGCCTCGCGGAACTCCTGAAGACGTTTCCAAGGCGATTCTTGCAAGAAACGCATCGCTACATCGAAAGTGGCACCACCCCAAACCTCCATCGAGAACAATTGAGGAAAGGATTTCGCAAAACCATCAGCCACAGCTAACATATCTTGAGTCCGCACACGTGTCGCTAACAACGACTGGTGTCCATCTCGGAAGGTCGTGTCTGTGAAATAGATTTGCTTTGAGTCACGGATATGCTGGGCAAATTTTTCCGGACCCATTTCGGTTAATAATTGTTTGTTTCCCTTCGGATAAACCGCCATCGGATCCACGTAAGGGATGATGGCAGGGCGGAATGGAGCGGTTGGCTTCACTTTTACGTCCGGATTTCC
>JBIIGE010000039.1:0-16819 GCA_044236555.1 Aquirufa sp. | reverse complement strand
TTTTAATCACCGGAATTGACGCTTTAGGGGCAGCCATGAGTTCACGTTTGAACGCGGAAGGAAAGCCAGGCTATACCATGAAATCAGGTTCCGTTTATTCGACTTGGTGGAATGGGGGTTTACGCACAACGGCCTATTACCACAATATCATTGGTTTATTAACGGAGATTATTGGAGATCCTACACCGTCAAACATCCCATTAGTGCCTAATCGTTTGATCCCTAATTCGGCTACTCCATTTCCGATTACACCGCGCAAATGGTTCTTTAAGAACTCAATCGATTACTCACTTTCTTTGAACTATGCTGTCTTAAATTACGCAACCCGTTACCGCGAAGAAGTCTTGATGAATATCTACAAGATGGGTAAGAAATCGATTGATTTAGGGTCTCAAGACTATTGGACAATGTCCCCTAACAAGGTGGAAAAATTAGCTGAGGTTTCGGGGGGGAATTACAAAACGAAAACAGATAGTTTATTTTCTTTGGTCTATAAAAATCCGAAGACAAGGGATGCAAGAGCCTATATCGTCACGGCAGATCAACCCACGTCTGGTATTGCTTTTATCAATATCTTGATCAAAAGTGGAATAAGAGTGGAGAAAGCAACGAAAGCGTTTGAGGTGAATGGAAAAGAATATCCAGCCGGTTCATATGTCGTGAAAACAAATCAAGCTTTTCGTCCTCACGTGCTCGATATGTTCGAGCCGCAAGACCACCCAAATGATTTCCAATATCCTGGAGGTCCTCCAGTTCGTCCATATGATGCCGCTGGTTGGACACCTGCTTACACGATGGGAGTTCAATTTGATCGTATTTTGGAAGACGTAAAGGGTCCTTTTGAAACCCTCCCTTATGGCGAAATTCAAAAGGCAAAACCTGCGTTTACTACTGGAGCGTATTATTCGTTTTCGACTTCAGATAATGCGTCCTTTACTTTATTGAATGATTTATTGAAAGCGGGTATCGAGGTATCGAAAAATGCGTCGGCTTTTTATGTAAAGCATAGTACGGCTGCGGCAGATATTCTAGCGAAAGCCTCGGTGAAAACGCAAGCATTAAGTGCTTTGCCAGCGTCGGTTTCGGCTAAGGTAGGGTCGAAGCGTGTCGGTCTTTGGGATACCTATGGTGGATCGATGCCGTCTGGTTGGTTGCGTTGGATTTTAGAGCAACACCATTTTGATTTCAAATTAGTCTATGCTAAAGAGATTGATAAAGGTGGACTTCGCTCGAAATTCGATGTGTTGATTTTTGTCAAAGGTGCGATTCCTGGCCTACGTCCAGAACCTGCTGGCGAATGGGACGAGAAAGAGCCAGTGGAGGCGGATATTCCGGCAGAATTCCACGAAACGATGGGTAAAATCACTGTAGCAAAATCGATTCCTGCCTTACGTGCTTTCTTAGAAGAGGGCGGTGACGTGATTACCATCGGATCGAGTTCTAACCTAGCTTATCATTTGAATTTGCCAGTTAAGAATGCGCTAGTCGAGATGGTGGCAGGAAAAGAACGCAATTTACCAGGAGAGAAATTCTACATTCCAGGAAGTGTGATGCAAGTGACGGTGGATCAAAATTTACCTGCTAACTGGGGAATGTCACCTAAAGCGGATGTTATCTTCGCAGCTAGCCCGGTATTCAAATTATCTCCTGAGTCTATTTCACATGGTTTGTTGACACCATTAGCTTGGTTTGCCACAGAGAAGACTTTGCGCAGTGGCTGGGCTTTTGGTCAAGCGTATCTGCAAGATGGAGTCGCTGCTTTTCAAGCGAAAGTGGGGAAAGGAAATCTATATGTCTATGGTCCAGAGGTAACATTTAGAGGCCAAACACACAGTACATTCAAAATGGTATTCAATCAATTATATGAAAACAATCGCTAAGATTATTGGGGGTATTTTTATTGTCCTATTTGCTGTTATTCTATTCTTCGCTGAAAGAGATCGTCCTGTGGAGGAATTGATCCCGCTTTATACAAACAAGGATTCTAAGTTCATGGATATTCTAGGAATGAAGGTGCACTACCGGGATGAGGGAGTGGCGACAGACTCGGTTCCTTTGATTTTATTGCATGGGATGTCTTCGTCATTGAATACCTGGGATAGCGTCGTAATTGATTTGAAACCACACAAGCGCGTAATTAGTCTCGATTTACCTGGATTTGCCTTGACAGGTCCTTCGCCAGAGAATTCGTATAATTTCCCGTATTACTCGAAGTTTATCGATTCCTTCACCACTCGTTTGCAAATCAAACGTTTCATATTAGTGGGAAATTCGATGGGTGGTGCCATTTCTTGGAACTATGCCCTTCACAATCCCTCTCGCTTAGCGAAGATGGTCTTAATCGATGCTGCAGGATATCCAAAGAAAGGGGAGAGCGGATCACTTGGATTCACTATTGCTTCTACACCGGTCATCAATAATTTAATGTTGTATGTGACGCCTAAATCTTTAGTGCGCAAGAGCTTAGAGACGGTTTATTATGATCAGTCTCGCGTGACGGATGCGCAGGTGGAGCGATTCCATGATGTGGCGATTAGAGAGGGGAATAGAGAAGCTGCTTTGCAGATTTTCAAAGGGTCATTTAAAGGAGATCCCAAGCAAATTAAATCCATTAAGACCCCCACCTTGATTTTATGGGGGGATAAAGACAACCTAATCGGGGTGAATAACGTGGATAATTTCTTGAGGGATATTCAAGGAAGCAAAGCGGATATCTATAAGAATATAGGCCACGTTCCGATGGAAGAGGTGCCTGGAAAGGTTGCGGCTTCGATTTTGGGATTTGTTAAGTAAATGAAAAAACTTCTTTTATTGCTTTTGTGTTCATTCTATCTGCCAGCTCAGGATTTAGGTAGAGGAATTAATCTAGGCAATATGTTCGAGGCGCCCAGCGAGACAGCCTGGGGGAATCCTTTTAAGGAAGAATATATTGCCAAAATAGCGGAGCAAGGTTTCAAGCATATTCGCATGCCTATCCGTTGGGATGTGGCGGAACGAACGCAGCTTGCTGCCCCTTATACGGTCAACCCTACTTTTTTAGCTCGAGTAAAATCGGTCGTCGATTTAGCCATATCTAAGAATTTGTATGTCATCATAAACATGCATCACCATGAAGATATTTTTAAAAATCCTGCCGCGACTAAACCAAGGTTCCTAAGTCAATGGGCTCAAATCGCAACCTATTTTAAAGGTTATGAAGATCGTTTGTTATTCGAAGTATTGAATGAGCCGCATGATGCATTGACTCCTGTTCTATGGAATGGGTATTTTGCGGAGGCTTTGGCAGAAATCAGAAAGACAAATCCGTCCAGAAAGGTTCTCATGGGAACTGCTTCCTATGGTGGTTTATCAAGTGTAAAGGACCTAGAGTTACCTAATGACCCTAATTTAATCTTAACCGTTCATTATTACGATCCGTTCAATTTTACCCACCAAGGGGCCGATTGGGCTGGCAATAAAGATAAGTTCCTGGGTACCAAATGGGAGAATTTAACATGGGAGCGGGAACAAATCATTGCTGATTTTGCGTATGCGATTAAATGGGCGAAAGACAAAAATATCCCTTTACATGTAGGGGAGTTTGGGGCTTATGATAAAGCTGATATGGAAAGTCGCGCCCGTTGGACTAACTTTCTGGCTCGCTATTTCGAATCGCAAGGATTAAGTTGGGCATATTGGGAGTTTTCTGCAGGTTTTGGAATTTATGACCCTGCCACAAATACCTACAAGACGCCCTTAGTGGATGCCTTATTGAAAAATCCCATGTCACCGGCAAGAGTTTTGCCTACGAAACAATTGTTTGATTTGAATGGGATAGCAGGTTGGAATTTAAATCTAAATTCAGGCGCATCTGCCGCAATGTCTGCGGAGGGTACAGGTATTAAAGTGAATAGGAATAGCGTTACAGGAACGGGATGGCATATCCAATTAGCGCGATCGGGTTTTCCACTTACCTATCGAAAAAGATACTTGGTCACGATGAAGATTGTTGCCGATAAGCCGAATAATATCACGGCCTATATGGGTCGTTCCTCTGCACCATATAACGCCTACAGTTCCTATCAATCTTTGACTTTAGAGAGTGTAGAAAAGGAGTTTACCTTTCTATTTACCATGAATGAGCCCTTCGATGCAAATGCTCGACTGACTTTTGATCTCGGGCTTAATACGGGCTCTATTCAAATAAACTCCATTAAAGTAGCTGAAGTCATAGAGGATATTCCGCTTGGGATAGAAGAGCGTAGTGCTTTGAGTGTATATCCTAATCCATTTAGGGAAAAATTAAGAATAGAGGTTCCTGGTACTCATGTAATTCAGATTATCGATATGCTTGGACGGATAACTCAGGTCACGAAAATGGAAAATGAAATTGATTTGGAAACACAAACGTTAAAATCCGGCCTCTATATGCTTCAATGCATTAATGAAAAGACAGGAGAACTAAATTCTCGATTGTTATACAGGGAAAATTGATGTAGGACTTTTGGGAAGAAAATCTTATCATTGTATCAATTATAGACAATAAACCTATTTAATCATGAAAAGAATCTGGCAACTCACTTGCCTGCTGGGACTTATTGCTTCCAGCACATTTGGACAGACTGACTTTAAGATGCCTGTTCAGGCTAAAATTGAATCAGGCATTATCGAGGGGGATTACAATACCCAGACAGGAATTCAGACTTATTTTGGTGTTCCTTTTGCTAAACCACCGGTAGGTGAGTTGCGTTGGAAGGCGCCCGTTCCGGCTGAACCTTGGTCGGGAGTGAAGAAAACGAAAGCATTTGGACCACGTCCTATTCAGGCGATTGTTTTTGGGGATATGGGATCTCGATCAGCGGGTCTAAGCGAGGATTGTTTATATCTTAATGTTTGGTCTCCAGCAAAGCGTAATACAAAAAACTTACCGGTCTTAGTTTACTTCTACGGAGGCGGATTATTCGCGGGGGATGCATCTGAGCCGCGTTATGATGGGGAGGCAATGTCGAAGCAAGGAATTGTAGTCGTGACGGTGAACTACCGATTAGGCCTTTTTGGATTCTTCGTGCACCCAGAATTGTCAGCAGAAGCTTCGTATAAGGCTTCTGGAAACTACGGTTATTTAGACCAAAATTTGGCCTTGAAATGGGTACAAAAGAACATCGCCGCTTTTGGAGGTGATCCTGCGAAAGTGACCATTGCTGGGGAATCAGCCGGTTCAGCATCTGTATCTGTCCAAATGGCTTCTCCGCTATCCAAAGGCTTAATCGCCGGGGCAATCGGAGAAAGTGGTGCTGGAATTAATCCGACCATGGCGCCTATACCTTTAGCACAAGCGGAGAAAGGTGGTGTCGCATTTGCAGAGAAAGCAGGAGCGAAGTCTTTGAAAGATCTTCGGGCCATGTCTACTCGTGAGTTATTTGAGATTACTCAAGAGACACGTTCAATGGGCTTCCCTACGGTAGTAGATGGCTATTTCTTGCCAAAAACCTTGCCTGAATTATTCAATGCTAAGCAGCAATCGATGGTTCCGCTACTTTTAGGCTGGAATTCAGCTGAAATCCCTGGTGGAGCCTTTATGCAAGGAAAGCCCTACACACATGATAATTATGTTTCCAAAGTGAAAGAGGCGTATCCAGCAGATCATGAAACCATTTTGAAATTATATCCATCGGGTTCAGAGGATGTGATCGAGCGTTCGGCTACGGCTTTAGCGTCAGATCGTTTCATTTCTTACAGTACGTGGAAATGGTTTGATTTACATCGCAAGAATTCATCTCAACCGGTTTATCGCTACTTATATTCTCGCTTCCGTGCTCCTTTAGTGGATAAGTCGGCAGCTTCAGGTTTAGCTGGCGGAACAGTGAAAGCTGACCCGAATGCACCTAAGCCTCGTCCAGCGGTAGGCGCACCTCATGCTTGTGAGATCGAGTATTGCATGGGTAATCTGCACTTGATTAAGGATTATGCGTTTACAGCAGATGATTACACGGTGTCCAAAACGATGTTCGGTTATTTCGCGAACTTCATTAAGACGGGAAATCCGAATGGAGGATCTTTGGCAAACTGGCCTGCAGTCGCTCCTTTAGACAAAGAGCCGGGTGTAATGGTCATTGATGTAGAATCGAAGGCTGTGAAAGCGACTGAAGATGCACGCTACGAATTTTTAGATAAACAATACAAAAACTAATCAAGATGAAAAAATTGACCTTAGCTTGTGCTTTTTTTTTAGCCTCAGTGGGCTTGAAAGCACAAATCACAACGGGTAAGGACGTAGCTGTCGTGGCGACGGACGCAGGTAAAGTGCGCGGCTATGTTCACAGCGGCATTTACACCTACAAAGGTATTCCATACGCAGAGGCGGCTCGTTTTGAGGCTCCTCACAAACCTAAGCCTTGGGCAGGCGTTCGTTCCTCTATGTCTTATGGTCCAGTTTCTCCTTTAATTGATGAAACAACTCAGGTAAATGACGAATCCGAATTCGTATTCAACCACAACTGGGGTTATACAAACGAAGATTGCATGCGCATTAACGTGTGGACGCCAGGCATCAATGATGGCAAGAAACGTCCGGTGATGTTCTGGATTCACGGTGGAGGCTTTACGGCTGGATCAGCGATCGAATTGCCCTCGTATGATGGAGAGAATTTGGCCAAAAAAGGGGACGTCGTAGTCGTTTCCATCTCTCACCGTTTGAACATTACAGGATACTTAGACCTTTCAGCTTATGGCGAGAAATACAAGTATTCAGCGAATAACAGTGTATTGGATATGCGTGCGGCATTGGAATGGGTAAAAGAGAACATCGGCTCGTTCGGGGGTGATGCGAAAAACGTAACCATCTTCGGTCAATCAGGTGGTGGTGCAAAAGTAAACACCTTGATGGCGATGCCATCTGCAAAAGGCTTATTCAGTAAGGCAATCAATCAAAGTGGATCTTTTCGTTCGGAGATGTTAAACAAAGCAACAACCCAAAGCATTACTGCGGAGGTATTAAAAGCCTTGAACATCCCTGCTTCGAAAGTGGATAGCTTACAAACGATTCCTTACCCTGTTTTAGCTTCAGCAGGCAAGAAAGCGTTAGCGGTAGTTGCGGCGCAATTAAAAGCGGCTGGGAAACCAGTAGGTGGATTCGGTTTAAGCTGGGGTCCATCGGTAGACGGCGATTTATTGCCTCACCAATTATTCTCGAAAGAAGCTTTCGAATTATCGAAAGACGTGCCTTTGTTAATCGGAACCGTGAAAAACGAATTTATGCCTTCGATCATGAGTGGTATGTCAGATGCAACCGCGGAGCAGGTGGAAGGGTATATCAAAAGAGTATATGGTGACAAAGCGGAGGCCTTTAAAGCAGCTGTGAAAAAAGCTTATCCGAATGACACGAAACCATCAGATTTAATGGATGTGGACGTGATGTTCCGTCCGGGTGCAGTCGTTCAGGCGAAGGAGAAATCAGCCTTGAAAGCGGCGCCTGTTTACATGTATTTGATGACGTGGCAATCGCCTGTGATGGATGGCAAATACAAAGCCTTCCATTGTATGGAATTACCTTTCTGCTTTAACAATATCGCACGTTGCGAGGAAATGACAGGAGGCGGGAAAGAAGCCTATGTCTTAGCGGATCGAATGAGCTCATCTTGGATTAACTTTGCTAAAACCGGAAATCCAGCACACCAAGGTATTCCAGCTTGGCCTACCTTCGATGCAGCGGGAACTGCTACGATGCACTTTGATAATACCTGTGTGGTGAAACCACAGCAGGATGCGGAGCTCTTCAGCTTAATCGCCAGATAATTAGAAGCACTATAAGTAAAAAGGCCCTTCGAAAGAGGGCCTTTTTTTTAGCTCATTTTTCCTATTGCGCAGCTGACATAGGACTTGGCTTGTTTGAACACGGAGTTTTCTCCTTTTTGTGGGTAACCCATTCCATTCAAGGAATCGAAGACCTCACTTAATTGATATTGATCGCCTGTTAAGCTAATTTTTTCTTCGTCTTTATCAATCTCTACTTTTGCAATACCCTTTATTTTCAATAGTGCATGCTGAATGCTAGTCATACATCCTGCACATTTGATGTTTTCTACAAAAATCTCTTGCGTTTTCATGGTGTTGTTATTTGTTTAGTCAAATGTAGGCTATCTTTAAACCACAAAAAGTGATTAAAGTCACTTCTACCTTTATGAGCAAACATTTTTCACTTTCTGAACTTCAAACCTGGGATCGTTTCACCCGCGCTAATTTCATCAACTCTTTGAGTGGCTTTAAGAGCTTATCGTTGATTGGAACGGTAAATGGGAATGGCATTTCAAATTTAGCCGCCTTTAGTAATATTGTTCATTTGGGAGCTGATCCTGCTTTGATTGGATTCATAAACCGTCCTTTGATAGCTGCGCCTCATACCATTCAAAATATCCAAGAAACTGGGTTTTATACGGTCAATTTAGTAACAGAATCGATGTATAAGCAGGCGCATCAGACAAGTGCGAAATACCCGGATGGTGTTTCGGAGTTTGATATGACGGGACTGACGGAGCAATTTCGCGACGGATGTAGTGCGCCATTTGTGGCGGAATCCCCGGTGCAATATCTGTTGAAATTAGAACAAGTCATTCCTATTGAGTTAAACGGCACATTTTTTGTGATCGGGTCCTTGCAGGAGGCCTACGTGCCCGCTGAAATCAAGGAGGAGGATGGCTTTTTGGATTTGGCCAAAGCTGGAATCATCACTTCTCTAGGCACTTCAGGTTATTACAAAACAGATAAAATTGATAACTTGCCCTATGCAAAAGTTAATTAACCTTGTAGACGAATTAGCGTCTTATATTCCGCAGCTTGAGGCCAGAAATGAAACTGTCTCTTCTTCCACTGTCGGTTGGCAAATTGAGCACAGTTTATTAGTCATTTCTTCAGTTATAGAAGGGGTAAAGAGATCTGATCCCTCGAAATATAAATGGAGTTTTCGCCCATTTAAGTATTTGATTTTTTGGCGTGGAAAAATTCCTAGAGGTAAATCGAGAGCGCCTAAATTTGTTGTTCCAGATACATTTACATCAGAATCTCTTCTGAATCACATTGAAACTTGTCGTGCTAAAATAACTGAATTTGAGTCGGTAGGAGCGGGTCATTATTTTTCCCATCCTTATTTTGGGGATACAAAAAAGAAAGATGTCATCCCGTTTTTAGAGTTGCATACAGATCACCACCTGAAAATTATAAAGGATATACTAAAGTAGTCCAGCACTCTTGCCAGCGATAAATCCGGTCGTCCAAGCAGATTGGAAATTAAATCCACCTGTTATGCCATCGATGTCTATGACCTCACCCGCGAAGAATAAACCAGGACACTTTTTGCTTTCCATGGTTTGGACATTGATATCTTGTAGATCTACGCCTCCAGCGGTCACGAACTCCTCTTTGAAGGTCGTTTTACCTTGTACGACATAACGGTCGTTAGTCAGGGTGTTGATGAGTTTATTCAGTGCTTTCCCTCCTAATTCATTCCAGCGAAGGCTGCTCTTGATTTCATTTTTTTCTAGTAGATAGGCCCAAAGTCGATTCGGCATCGCAAAGGGATTCAAATTTATGATCATCTTCGCACCGTGTTCTTTGATGACTTGCGTGATTTGTCCGCGTAACTCATCTTCCTTGGTCTCGTCTAGCCAGTTCACTAGGATGGCACATCGGTATTCTTTTTCGGCCAAAATACGGGCACCCCAAGCCGACAACTGCAAAATCGCAGGTCCGCTCATTCCCCAGTGTGTGACTAACAGAGGTCCTTTTCCGATCAGTTTTTGGCCTTCTATTCTAACTCGTGTCTTCTCCACCACGATGCCCATCAGGTCGCGAATAGGTTCAGCTGGCATATTAAAGGTGAATAAGGAGGGAACTGGAGGAATAATGGTATGTCCTACGTCTTCTAGCCAAAGCAATCCAGACATCTTAGGTTGTCCACCCGTCGTTACAATCACGCGATCTGCGAGGTATTCCGTTTCCCGGCAATGGATGCGAAAGCCATTCGCCGTGGGCTTTATTTCGTCTACTGATTGGCTGCTATGCAGATTGATGTGTAAACGCCGAGCTTCGGACAAAAAGCAGTCAATGATGGTTTGGGAATCATTCGAAAGCGGGAATATACAATTATCTGGATAGGTTTTTAAGGCCACACCTCGACTCTCCAGCCATTCGACCATAGAGGACGCATTAAAGACCTCGAAAGCCTTTCGAAGGAATTTCTCTCCACGGGGGTAATGTTCTGATAGTATTCTGGAATTAAACGTTGCATTAGTCACGTTGCAGCGACCTCCACCAGAGATTTTTACTTTACCTAAAAACTTGGATGTCTTTTCAAGAATGGTTACTTCGGCATCTGAATTGTGTTCTTTGGCAGAAATAGCAGCAAAAAATCCAGCGGCTCCACCACCTATGACGATTATTTTCATGGGATAAAATCTGCGCGCATGGGTGTAAAGGAATCCACTAAAATACCTTCTTCTAGAGCCACAACTCCATGATCTACCGAGGGAGGAATAAGAAAAACATCCCCTTGTTTCAGGACCTTTTTTTCATTTCCTATCATCACCTCAAATACGCCACTTTCCACATAGGAGGCTTGGGTGTGTATATGTTGATGGATAGCTCCAATACCGCATTTTTTGAAATGGACTTTCACGATCATCAATTCCTGTGTATAGGCCATGATTTTTCGCTTGCAATTTTCATCAAGGATTTCCCATTCGAGGTCAGCGTCAGCAATCCAAAGTGTTTTACTCATGTACAAAAATAAGACAATTTGCTGAATGCATAATTTTTTCTATTATTGTCAGAATATAAACCTCTTAATTATGAAAAATCAAGTTTTTAAAGTCTTCATTTTCAGCTTTTTATGCGTCGCTTGTTTTCAAATTCAGGCACAAGGCCCTAAGGTTCTAGTGGTCACTGCTCATCCAGATGATGAAACGGGTTTCTCAGTTACTTTATTCAAAATTACCCAAGAATTGAAAGGAACCGTGGATATGGCGGTAATGACAGATGGGGGAGGAGGTTTTGCCGATTCACAATTAGGAGCTATGTATTACCGTCTGAATCTGACGGACTCAATAACGGCAAGAAACCATTTGCCACTCATTCGCAAACAGGAAATCCTAGATGCGGCTAAAATTATGGGCATACGCAATATCTATTTTATGGAACAGCCGGATGATTGGTATACGACGGATCCCACCCCTTATATTTCGGGTAAAAACTGGAATATTCCTTTCGTGGAAAGCCGAATGGATAATTTGCTAAAAGAGCAGGGATATGATTTTGTTATTACGATGCTGCCTCATGCTGGTCAGCATGGTCATCACAAGACGGCGGTAATGATGGGATTAAGAGCAGTGCAGCGATTCAAAGGGGCTAAAAAACCGATCATTATTGCTGGAAGTCCAATGACCTTAAATTCGAAACCTATGGACTTTACAGAGTTAGCAGGTTTCCCCATTACAAGAATCAAAGCAGGGGCACCCACGTTTACTTTGAACCGCGCCTTTCGATTTAAGGAGAATGATAAATTGAGTTATAAAATTGTCGCGGATTGGGTTATTTCAGCCTATAAATCACAAGGGGCCATTCAGGAGAATGCAATTCATAAAACGGATTTAGAACATTACCGTTATTTCGACATAAATGATGCCTCGGGCATTAATAAGGTAGAAAAACTGTTTAATGATTTAGCCAAATCAGGTTTTCCAGCTCCATACTAAATAGAAATAAAAAAAGCCGAGTCTACGTGACCCGGCTTTTTTATTAATCCGCTAATGTCTGGTAGACCATTTGCCGTAAACTATTATGGTAATCCCAGGTGAAATTACTTTCCTGTGTCATAAATAGGGCAATGAGTTTTTCTTTCGGATCGATAAAGAAGTGGGTGTTATTCGCCCCTCCCCAGTAAAATAAGCCTTTAGAAGCTGGAGTTTTGGTCGCAGGCCCGTCAGTTACTACGGCAAAACCCAGCCCCCATTCAATGCCAGGCGTCGGGAATAAATCCCCTGTGTGATTTGAGGTCATTAATTCCACTGTCTTGCGGCTCAAGTACTGCTTCCCTTTGTAGGTACCGCCGGCTAGCATCATTTGGCAAAAAGTGGCATAATCTGCCGCTGTTGAAAATAAGCCATTCACGCCACTCCAAACCGTCACATTTTCAAATGGCGGCTGATTCGCTGCAACAGAAATACTACCATTCTTCCCTTTTGTATGCAACGCCACAATTTTTGATTGCTCCTCTTTAGGCACATTATAACCGGTATGCTTCATCTCCAAAGGTTCAAATAAGCGCGTCTTCAAAAACTCATTCACACTCATTCCTGAGAACTTTTCAATCAATACACAAAGCACATCTGGACCCGCGCTATAGTTCCATTCCGTACCTGGTTGCGCTAAAAGAGGGAATTGGGTCATGTTAGCGACACGTTCTTGAATCGTTTTAATGCCGGGTTTAAAATAACCATTTCGGAATCTGATTTGAACAGGATTTTGTTCTAAACCATGCATTAATCCACCACTGTGACTTAGTAATTGGGTCATGGTGATTTGCGATTTTAACGTATCAGTAGGAGCATCGGGACCATCATTCACGCTTCTAACTACGCGTAAATTTTTGAATTCAGGTAAGTATTTGGAAACTGGATCACTTAACTTAAAGTACCCTTCTTCGTATAACATCATGAAGGCGGTCGAAATAATGGGCTTTGTCATGGACTGAATGTAGAACAAATCGTCCGTCTTCATAGGCGTCTTTGTAGAGACGTTTTTGTATCCCAAAGCTCCCTGATGAACCACCTGCCCATTGTGAATGATCATTGTCACGGCCCCCGGAATGTTTCCTTTGTCCATTTCGCTTTGAACGAATTTTTCTAATCGTTTAACACGATCGACATTGATGCCCGCGACGATTTTGGGCGCTTGAGCACTGATTTCGCCTATAAATACAAGGCTGAAGACTAGAAGAAGATGCTTTGTGAATTTCATAACTTAACTTTTATTTTCCTTTTTTCTGTGCTGCTAACCATTCCATAATGGTAACCGGCTTGCCATTTACGCGTACGGGGGATCCGTCTAAGTCTGTTCTAGGTAGGTTTTCGTGTAAGTAAACCCAAGACCAGTGGCCGTTGTATTCGAATCCTTTACCTCCATATAAATTCGTGATGTCGTTCACTCGATCATAATAGGTAAAATGTACATTTTTTGCCCCCGCTTTACGCAGGCGGTCAAACACTGGTACAACTGTAAGGTCAGGTATGGTGGTTTTATCGTCTTTGGAATGAACAAACCAAATAGGCACATTCTTGATCTTTTGGATATCACTTTCTGGTATATATTCTGATTTATAGGCTAAAGCACTAATGTAACCTGCCGCGAAATAATCTGGATATAAGAAGATCAATTTCAAGGCCATATAGCCGCCATTCGAGCAGCCTCCTACATAAATGCGACTAGGATCAATACCTGGATTTGCTTTGACATAGTCCTTTATTAAGGCCATCAAACCTTCGTTGTAGATGTCATTGTCCTTCCCTTGTGTTCCAACCCCTTGTGTATTGTGCATCCAAGCACCTGGGCATTGCGGAGATAGGACATAGGCGCCTTCGAAAATGGATTGAATACTTTCACCCGCATAGTTCGCTGCTTTGTTTCCTAAAAGAGGAACCGTAGGGTCCGTTCCTCCTTCGCCACCGCCGTGTAACCAAATAATTAATGGGGCTTTATCCTTCTTTACCTTCGGTGTGAAAGTCGCATAAGACATCGTTAATTTTTCACTGTAGGTATATTTGCCACTCAAGTCAAATTGATCAATCAAGGGCATAATTTTGCCCGTTGACGTATCCCACACATAGCCCGTTTTAGGATGTACGATGGTTAAAGAATAATCTACCCAAACATTCCCCTTACTTCTTTGGTATTGAAAAGGGGAGCTAATAGGCAATTGAGGTCCTACCGCTAAAACGAGGGTAATGTTTTTGCCAGTTTTCACACGTGCTCCGCTTTCATCCGAAACATAAGCAGTAACAATTTCACGTTTATTGTCTTGGTCTGCAATGAGTCCAGTGCTTGATTTTCGGCTAGCGAATACGGTGTAATCAGCGGCATTGACTTTAGAAGTAGTGTCATTCAAAGCTAAAATAACCTTGTTTACACCTGCACCCCAGTCGAAGCCTTCTACAACAATTTTATAGGTGCCTGTGGGTTTTGCTGCTGCACTAAAAGCAAGCAACGTTAGAAATAAGAGTATTTTTTTCATCGAGGATAGGTTTAATTAATTACCAACAAATAAACGTAAAAATTCCTAAAATGCTATCCCGTCTTTTGAATCAAATACGAGGGTCATTATCGACGATCCAAGAACTTGGATGCGTTCATCGCGAACGGATCGGTAACTTAAATTTTGCGTGTCAGAAGTGGTATAGGTTTTAATCTCTTTATTGCTTTTTAGCGAAAGCTCAAATGCATTTCCCGTATTAATGAGCACTAATACCGTCGATTGATTGTCCGTGAAACCAGTAATTAAGCAATCAGGCTGTTGAATACTTGCTTCGATTCGCTTCATACCGGGTCTAACAAACCTAGCATAATTACCTACTGCCCAAAGCGTTTTAGAATCATACAGGTCAGCATCGTATTTATTGATATCATTTTCACCTTTATTTAATCCGTTGAAGGTATAAATCAGCCCATCCTTGTAATCATTAGCGCTAACCGCTAACCACCAGCTCCAAGAAGAGGCATTGCCATCATAAATATCTGAATGGATGACTTTCGCTACATATAAGGCTGTTTTCATGCCTAGGTCAACTCCACTTCCAGTTATTTCACCCGCATTATCTCCTAAAATGCAATATTCTGATTGCCAAAAATCGAGATTTGCTTTCTTTACTTTTTTAGTCAACTCTTGTCTAGTCGATATTAGTTTGCTGGTTGGTGAGGTGGTAAAGTAGCTATGCCCACTGATAACTCGCTCTACGGCCGGAAGGTTGCCCAAGTAAAGGGGGGATTCAGCGCTAAAGAAGTTGTCAATTTGTCCATCCTGACCCGGCCGATTGCTTTTAGGATCATATAAATAATTAAGTTGAGCTGCTTCCGGAATTACAATCCTTGTTTTCGTATTTGTCCGTTGAAAATTCTCAGCAAGCTTTCTGGTGGCCCAAGCTAGATCTGAATTATTAATCGGTGTGCCTTCCTGTGAAGCATTGCCTGATTTTCCTGGCCCCCAATCCCATTGTGGTTCATTGAATGGGCTTAAATAGCTGAATTGAAAATGATTGGAAACGGTAACAAGGAAATCCGACCAAGCACCTATTTTAATGGTGTCAAAATTCCATTCACCTAGACGACCATTCCCAATGGCTAATGCATTTTTAGTCATTTGTACAGGTGAGGAATTTAAAAATCCTAAGGTGTAGGGCACTTGATATCGCTTAGCAGCTTCTAAAAAGTATTGTTGGCCTTGCTGTTTCCCCCAATCATATCCTGTATCGGTTAAAAAACTTTCAGCTCGTCTCCATTCGTTTGAAATCTTACTTTCTTTCCCTTGCTCAGTACTTCCTGCTCCGATATTAAATCGCCACATAGACAGGCCTATCCCTTTTGGATTCCCTTTTGGGTCGGATTCCTGACTGAATAGCCATTCCGCAATTTGCTTTTTTTTGCTCTCTGGGTAGTATTTTCCAATCATGGCCATGGACCAGCAGTCCGATGCGCCAAAACTGTGCATTGTTTGGAATGTTTTCTGGGTATCGAAAGTGATTTGTTGGCCCTGTAATTGAAAGACCGCGAACAGTAAATAAATCCAATGGTATTTATTCATGTTAATAGATTAACTCACATTTTTCTCCATCACACATTTTTCGAATATCACCGGAATGGATGTTTTCCAGATCCGATTTTAATAATTCACGTTTTTCACGGGAGAGCTTGCGAAGGAGTTTGCCTTCAGCGAATCGACGTGTTTGGGATTCGTTTTCTAAAATAAGTCCAGGTACCTCGGTTAGTTCGCCTGCCTCATTTTTAGCCGCCATAGTAAAGTAGCAGGAATTGGTGTGAGTGACTACTCCGGTTTTTGGCTTTAACGATTCTATACGCATTCCTATAATCATCGTTGTTCTGCCCACATAATTGACTGAGGCTTTAATAGAGACTAAATCTCCCACATCGACTGGATTAAAGAATTCTACCCCCTCTACTGCCACTGTTACACAGTAATTACCACTGTGTTTTGCTGCGCAAACATAGGCCACTTTGTCCATTAAGGAGAGTAAAGTCCCTCCATGGATTTTGCCACTGAAATTCGCAAAAGAAGGGATCATTAATTCGGTAATCGTGGTTTCTGAATCTGAAACACGCTTAGAACTTAGCATAGGGGATAGGTTAATTTGATACTAAACTAGCTAAATTTTGGCCATAAAAAAAGGGGATGATCGATGACCATCCCCTTCCTTTTGGAAATAAATATTATTTCGCTTCTGCAGCCGTAGCTCCTTTTGCAATAGAGTAAACTACTAAACCGAAACCGATTTTGTTCACTGCATCCGCAATGTTGTAAGCTAAGTCAATGTTTCCAGCGAAACCTGATAACAAGTTACCTGGTAACATCATGTAGCCGATTGGATAGATTGCCCAACCTACTAATGTGAACCAACGCATAACTTTGAAACCTGATTGTACCTCAGCGTTAGTAGACGCAGCAGCTAACTTAGAAGCCTCACCCATGTAGATTTCATAGATGATAAGCGCCCATCCTAATGTAGAAATGATTCCCCACATTACGTTTTGCTCTGGTACTACTGCCTCTCCGATATATCCTGCT
>JBIIGE010000038.1:0-16967 GCA_044236555.1 Aquirufa sp. | reverse complement strand
GAGACAGAGAGTTGGCAGAGTGGTCGATTGCGGCAGTCTTGAAAACTGTTGACTGTTACAGGTCCGGGGGTTCGAATCCCTCACTCTCTACCAGAGCGAAAAGCGAAACGAAAGTTTCGCTTTTTTTTGTTTCAGGTCATTTAATTAAATTTCGGAATGAAATTATACCTCGTGCCTACTCCCATTGGGAATTTAGAAGATATCACGCTTCGTGCCATTCGGGTGCTAGGGGAGGTAGATGGGATTTTAGCGGAGGATACGCGCAATTCTGGCCAGTTATTGAAGCATTTCAACATCTCTAAACCTTTGTATTCCCATCATGCCCACAACGAACACACCGGTGTTCCGGGGGTGATTAAGATGCTGAAGGAAGGTAAATCATTAGCCCTTATTTCAGATGCAGGAACGCCGGGCATTTCTGATCCAGGCTATCTTCTAGTAAAAGCTTGTGTCGATAACGGCATCGAGGTGGAATCATTACCAGGTGCTACCGCATTCGTTCCCGCCTTAGTTAATTCGGGTTTTCCGACGGACCGTTTCGTGTATGAAGGCTTTTTGCCCCATAAAAAAGGCCGCCAAACCCGTTGGAAAGCATTAGCTGAAGAAGACAGGACAATTGTTTTATATGAATCGCCTCATCGTTTGGTTAAAGCTTTGGAGCAAATCATTGAATTTATCTCCCCCGATCGCTTAGTTATGGTCGGAAGAGAATTAAGTAAAATGCACGAGCAAATGGTGCGAGGGACAGCCTCGGAAGTATTAGCCTATTTTGTGGCTCATCCGGATAAAGTACGAGGTGAAATAGTGATCGTTATTGCTGGAAAGTAGATGAAAAAGATTCTTTTATTTTTATTGATTTCTTTAGCTGCTAAGGCTCAATTGAGCTCTAAGGCAGAGGTTGTTTTAGTGACGGTGGCCCCAGGAAAGGAATTGCATTCGGCTTTTGGCCATACGATTCTGTGGGTTAATGATCCGATGAATGGAATTGATCGCGCTTATAGTTATGGAACTTTCAATTTTAAAACAGAGAACTTCTATTTGAAATTCTTGATGGGTACTTTGCCTTATACTATTTCTGTTCATTCCATGCAGGATGAGTTTAATTACAATGCGCAATACGAGAAACGCGGTATGATCGCGCAAAAACTCCAACTCGATTCCCTTCAAAAAAATGCAATTTTTCAGGCCTTAGAAAATAACTTATTGCCAGAAAACAGAGAGTATGCCTATAAATTCTTCTACGATAATTGCTCGACGCGAATTCGCGATATGATAGAAAAGAATGCGCCGGGTAAATACACCTGGTCGAAGACGCCTGATCTCGAAGGCAAATCCTACCGCCAGTGGATGAATAAATACATTGCTCCTAATTCCTGGGTAACCCTGGGAATGAATCTCGCTTTAGGTGTTCCTTCGAATGTGAAAGCAACGGCCTCCCAAGCTTGTTATTTGCCTGATAATTTATCGGCTGCTACTAATTTAGCTAAGGGTCTTTCCGCGAATCCGGTTAGCTTGTTTGATGCGGAAGTGGAGAAAGAAGCAGGTTTTGATTTTACCGGCCCTTATATTGTTTTAGGCTTATTGACGCTATTTATTGCTTTTTTGACGTATAAGAATGCTTTTCCTTATGCAGCGGATGTAGCTTTATTCAGTGTAATCGGAATTCTAGCATGGTTTGTTTTCTTCTTAGGAACCGCTACAAATCACGAGGTGATGGCTTGGAATCCGGCATCGCTTATGTTGTTTCCATTGAATTTCCCGCTGGTGATTTGGTTTGCCAAAAATCCGATGAATTGGAAGAAGTATTTGCAAGTTATTTCTTTACTCTGTTTAGTAGGCTTAGTGTGGTCCGGAATGCAGTTTTTACCGATGGTTTTAGTGGGTTTACCTATATTTATCCGTTTAGCGGGCTTATCCTTCCTTAAAAATTAAATGCGTTATCTATTTCTATTCATCTCTTTCTGTAGTTTTTCGCAGGAGGTTTTTAAACCATTAGAACCTCAAAAGGAATTTAAGCCGTTGCGGATTACAAATGCGTTGAAGGCTGATGGTCATCTGGATGAAGCAGAATGGGATAAAGCACCTTTTGTGAACTTAGATTTTCAGGTGGAACCTTTTCAAGGCCAAAAAGCCTCCTTTAACTCTAAGATTAAACTACTCTATAATAACCAATTTCTTTATGTGGCGGCTATTCTACACGATACAGTGGGGAAGAATGCTTATCGCGCGCCCAATTTAAAACGCGATTATGCCTTTGTGGAGAATGATTTAATTGGCATCGCCATTGATGGCTTTAATGACAAACGTAATGCGATTGTTTTGCAATCAAATGCCTATGGAGCACAGCGGGATCTTTTATCCTTTGATGATCGCGCATTTGATATCGACTGGGATGGTTTGTACCGCGTGCGTACTCATCGTTCGGATTCCTCCTGGGTAGCTGAGTTTGCGATACCGTGGCAGACTTTACGTTATCCCAAAACCGATGGAAACAAGACCCAAGATTGGGGGATTAATTTTTTCCGGGTAAGGCGATCTAGTAATGAATTGTCAGTTTGGTCACCACATCCGCGTTCGATGAGTCCCTTGCGGATGGAATATGCGGGGAAATTAGCAGGAATAATTCCTCCGCCACCCACAGCGACTAATATTCGCTTTATCCCGTATCTATTACAGGTGGCCTCTAAATCCGATGGCTCCGAAATTGGCAATTCTCGCATTTCTGATTTTAAAGCGGGTGGCGAAATAAAATGGGCGATCAGTCCTACATCGGTCATGGATCTTACGTTTAATACGGATTTTGCTCAGGCGGATGTGGATTTACAGGTAAACAATATCTCTCGATTTTCGGTATTTTTTCCGGAGCGACGCCAGTTTTTCTTAGAGAATGCCTCTCTTTTTTCTGCGGGTTTAGCACCTATAGATCAAGTACTGGGTGGATCCATGTACATTCAGCCTTTCTTCAGTCGGACGATTGGGTTAGATCAAAATGTGAATCCTATTGCTATTACAGCCGGAACTAGATTTGTTTACCGTTCAGAAAAACGGAATTTAGGAGGTATTTATATGCGTCAAGGTGAAGGTGATGGAGATCCTTTTACCAATTTCTTGGTGGGGCGTTATTCCGAAAATTTTGGCAAGCAAAATAGGATAGGGGCTATTGTGACTTCGAAATCATCCCCTACTAATGTAGCAACAACCGGTGCAGTAGACGCTTTTGTTCGCTTCAATGATAAGTTCTCTTTTAGCGGAATGGGTACAGTTACTCAGGATAGTCAAACAGGGGATCAAGGGGTAGCGGAGTTTAGTCAATTTATTTATAACGGAAATTTTTTTAGAGCGTATTGGACTCAGACATTAGTGACTGAAAAATACAATCCAGCGATGGGTTTTGTAGCTAGACGCGGTATCTTATCTAATTCTCAAGGATTTGACTTTAATGTCCGAGGTAAATGGTTGCCCTCTTTTATTCGAAACTGGGGACCTGGTATTTACACTGAGGTTTATCACAGTTTAAAAACAGGGAATATTATTGAACAAAGGGCACTTTCTGGACCACTTTGGTTTGATCTTCAGAATGGGGGTACCCTCGGTGGTTATGTAGAGGCTAGTGTTCAAAATTTAGAAGATACCTTTAGTCCAGTCGGTATCGATATTAAACCTGGTAGTTACGCTTATTTTAGAAAAGGATTTTTCTTAGCGAGTGATCCCAGTGCAAAATATTCCGGTTCTACTGAGTATGGGTGGGGAGGATTCTTTAATGGAAATTTACAGAATGTGGATACCAAATTCCGTTTAGCACCTATTCCGCATGTGAATCTAGGTTTATCATGGAATTGGAACAAATTTGAAAATGTGGGGGCTAAACGAGAGACGAAAGAAGTGAATTTGTTGATTTTGGAAACTAGATTAGCCATTAATCCCCGTTTACAATTGATTGGTTTTTATCAAAAAAACACAACGGATAATTTGAACTCCTATAATGTACGCTTATCGTGGGAATACCAGCCTTTATCCTATGTGTACTTAGTATTTAATTCTTTGAATTACCAAGGAACCGATACCACCCAACAGAAGCAACAAAGTTTTTTAGCTAAATTGTCCTACCTAAAACAGTTTTAACATGAAGATCGAATTACGCAGTGACACATTTACCTTGCCTACAATAGGTATGCGCGAGGCCATGTTTGCTGCCCCTTTGGGAGATGATGTTTTTGGAGAAGACCCTACGGTAAATGCGCTAGAGGAAAAAGTAGCTCGTCTTTTTAATAAGGAGGCCGCACTTTTCTGCGTTTCAGGAACTCAATCAAACCAAATTGCCATTTCTGTTCATGTCTCTAAAGGTCAGGAGGTTATTTGCGACGAACTATCTCATATTTACTTGTATGAAGGTGGTGGAATTATGGCGAATGCGGGTGCTTCGGTTAAATTATTGAAAGGTGATTTAGGTCGGTTAAATGTCTCCCAAATCCGCGCAGCCATTTCGCCTGATGATATTCACGCTTGCGAAAGTCGCTTAGTCAGTTTAGAAAATACAGTGAATAAAGGGGGTGGAAGTATCTATACTTCTGAGGCTTTGCAAGAGATTTCTGATTTTTGTCGTTCAGTAGGGATCCCACTTCACTTAGATGGGGCTCGGATATTTAATGCCTTAGTCGAAAGTGGTCAAACTCCTGCACAATTTGGTGCGTGGTTCGACACGATTTCTGTTTGTCTGTCGAAAGGATTAGGGGCTCCCATAGGCTCAGTGCTGTTAGGTTCAAATGATTTTATAAAAAAAGCCCGTCGTGTACGTAAGCGATTAGGTGGTGGTTGGCGACAAGCGGGTCTTTTAGCCGCAGCTGGTATTTATGCCTTAGACCATCAAGTGGATCGTTTGAAAGAAGATCATGCACGTGCTCGCGTCATTGCTTCTGTTTGTGAGAAACTTCCTTGGATGAAATCCATTCTACCTGTTTCGACTAATATTGTTATTTTGGAATTACAAGACGGATTGTCATCGTTGACTAAAGTAGCTGAATTAAAAGAAAAAGGTATCTATTGCGCTCCTTTTGGGCCTTCTTACGTGCGTTTTGTGACTCATTTAGGCTTTGATGACGAAGCACTTCAGGCGTTTACTGAACGAATTTCTGAGTAAAATAAGCGCCAAAACGTCTTCTATAAGAAATCAATTCTTATGCAGCGAAAGGCGTTTAAAATGTATTTGCTGCCGGGGCATTCGGCAGAATACAAGAAGAGACATGATGAAATTTGGCCGGAATTAGCCGAATTGCTCCATCAAGTTGGCATCCAAAACTATTCCATTTTCTTAGATGAAAGTACGCGCACGCTATATGGCTATTTAGAAGCACCTGATTTGTCTAATCTTGATTCTCTACCTGCCCATGAGGTGATGAAAAAATGGTGGACCTACATGGCCGATATTATGGAGACAAATCCAGATCATTCCCCCGTTTCAATCGATTTAACCCCTATATTTTATTTAGCCTAATGAAGAAGTTTCTTTTTTTATTGTTGCCATTGACGGCATTTTGCGCGAAGCCAGATCGTGCGCAAGTTTTACAAAACATGCATTTAGCTAAATCCTATTTTCAGGGTGTTTGGCCTGATGTGACAAAAGTGATCGTTAGTCCTGATAAGACCCGTCCATCAAATATTTGGACTCGTTCAGTGTTTTATGAGGGATTAATTGAATTGTATAAATTAGATCCTCGAGCGACAGATCTGAAGTACATGGAGGATTGGGGTGAATTTCATAAGTGGTCTTTACGAAATGGATTGAAGACTAGGAATGCAGATGACCAGGCTTGCGGACAAATCTATTTAGACTTATTTGATTTGAAAGCAGATTCAGCCCGAATCAAACCCATAAAGGAAAATATTGATAACATGGTCGCGTCAGATAAGTCGAATGATTGGTCTTGGATTGATTGCCTCCAAATGAGTATGCCCGTGTTTACTCGTTTAGGCGTTCGCTTTAAGAATGATGCTTATTTCAATAAAATGCACGATTTGTATGCGGATACTAAAGCTAAATTATACAATCAACAAGAGCATTTGTGGTGGCGCGATAAAGACTTTATTCCGCCATACAAGGAGCCTAATGGGACGAATTGCTATTGGTCACGCGGTAATGGTTGGGTTTTTGCAGCTCTCGCAAGAACCTTGGATTTGATGCCGGCGAATGCACCTCATCGGGCGGAATATGTGAAAGATTTTCAAGATATGGCAGCTGCTTTATTGCCTCTGCAGCGTAAGGATGGATTCTATAATGTGAGTTTGACGGATGAATCTAATTTTGGAGGTCCAGAATTAACAGGGACATCTTTGTTTGTATATGGGATGGCATGGGGAATTAGAAATGGTCTGTTGCCCGCTAAAACATACCAAAAATCAGTCGATAAAGGTTGGAAGGCAATTGATTCCTGTGTTCAACCCAATGGATTCCTGGCCTTTGTTCAGGGAACAGGAAAAGAGCCTAAAGACGGCCAGCCTGTCACTAAGACATCCGTTCCTAATTTCGAGGATTTTGGTGCAGGATGTTATTTACTTGCAGGATCAGAAATCTTGAAGGCTAAATAGTATATTTCTTAGTTGGTTTAGGATTTTGTTCTTATTTTTGCCGCTCAATAAATAAATTACCATGAAGAAAGTCATTATTGGTTCGTTGGTAGGCGGCTTAATCATTTTTATTTGGCAGACCTTATCTCATGTTGCATTTAATTTGCATGAACCTGTTCAACAATACACTGCAAAACAAGACTCTATTTTAACCTATTTAAAAAAGATTGAATTAGAACCTGGTGGCTATATGTTACCGCGTATGAGTCATAATCAGTCCATGGAAGAGCTGGAAGGATTTACAAAGTCAATTGAAGGCAAGCCATGGGGTCGCGTAATTTATTATCCCTCCTACAAAACAGATATGACTATGAATATGGTGCGTGGTTTTGTTTTAGACATATTTATTGTCTTTTTGCTGGTTTGGATCATCTCTAAACTCAAAATTCCTAAACGTACCACTATTATAGGCGTTTCGGTTGTGGTAGGTTTAATTGCCTTTTGTAATACCTCTTACACAGAGCACATATGGTATCCCGTATATGATTTACGAGCACAATTAATTGATGCGGTAGTCGCTTGGGGGCTATGTGGTTTATGGTTAAGTCGGTATTTTGGCCAAAAAATTTAATTCAAAGGCTCTATCTGGAGCCTTTTTTATTATCTTGCTTTCTCAAAATTTAACTTGTCAATGAATTTCAAATATCTATTTATTGGATTGTTATCGACCTTGTCATTTCAATCTGTCTTGGCTCAAGATTATCCATCGGATTATTTAAGTCCTGAGTTCCACGCCGGCCGTCGGGCTGCCTTTAAAGAAAAAATGTCGGACAAAGGCGTAGGTATCTTTTTCGCCTCTCAAACGCGTCAGCGAAGTAATGATACCGAATTTCAATATTCGCAAAACAAAAACTTTTACTATTTAACAGGTCTAGAAGAGCCTAATGCTGTTTTATTGTTGTTTAAACAGCCTGTTACGCTCTTAGGTAAAACGGGAACTGAATTTATTTTTGTTCAAAACCGGGATCCATTTAAAGAGTTATGGACTGGAAAGATTTTAGGAGTAGATGGATTTAAGGCGAAGAGCAAAATGGAAAATGTGTTTATTAATGACCAATTTACGAGCTCATCCATTTCATTAGCCGGGGTAGATTCAGTATACACCCTGTACCGCACAGAAGGAATCTTCACAAAATACCAGGCAAAACCAGATCCTTTAACACGTATGGCCTCATTAGTGGATAGTTTAGTGTCAGCTACTGCTAAGCCTTTGGCATCAAGATCAACCTTAAACACTTTGCGAAATTTGCGGGGCATTAAGTTACCTGAGGAGATTGCATTGATCCAAAAAGCGGCCTCTATCAGCGTGCTAGGTCATAACGACGTGATGCGCGCGGTTAAGCCAGGAATGAAAGAGTACCAGGCGCAGGCAATCATGGAATACCATTTTAAAAATGCGGGTTCAGAATACCCAGGTTACAATAGTATTAACGGTGCTGCTGAAAATGCCTGTGTACTCCACTACATTACTAATTTAAAGACAATCAAAGACGGGGATCTTTTATTAAGTGATTGTGCTGCGGAATACCACGGTTATACGGCCGATGTAACCAGAACGGTTCCTGCAAATGGTAAGTTTTCCTATGCACAAAAGGCTTTATATGAAATCGTTTTAGCTGCTCAAGATGCGGGTATTGCGGCTTGTAAAGCAGGTGCTCCTTTTTCTGATATTGATGCTGCTTCTCGTGCGGTCGTAAATGCAGGCCTCATTAAATTAGGAATAGCTGCAAATGAAAAAGAGGCAAGAACGTATTTTCCTCATGGCACATCACATCATTTAGGTTTGGATGTACATGATTTAGGTCCTCGCGTTTTAGCCCCTGGTGTGGTTGTTACGGTTGAACCGGGAATATATATTCCTGCCGGCAGTAAATGCGATAAGAAATGGTGGAATATTGGTATTCGTATCGAGGATGATATTTTGGTAACTAAAAGTGCCCCTGTGAATATGTCCAAAGGTTCGCCAAGGTCAGTTGCCGAAATCGAAAAAATGGTAGCACAAAAAACAATTTTTTAACAATAAATTAATTTAATAATGAAAATCAGCAAACAAATTTCGAAAGCCTTCATTTTCCTTTTGGTAGGATTATTATTTCAATCCTTTACTTCCCTAGCCCTTGATTATCCCGATGCAATCGTCGGAGTTTGGAAAACGGGGGAAGGTAATGCTATGGTAAAAATTTACAAAAATGGAGCTAAATACCAGGGTAGAGTAGTGTGGTTAAAGGAGCCTAATGATCCTGAAACAGGTAAACCTAAGTTAGATAAGAATAATGAATCACCAGCTGCTAGAACCAAGCCAGTTTTAGGTTTAATCAATATATGGGGTTTTGTGCCTAAGGGAGATAATGTGTGGGAAGACGGGAATATTTATGATCCTAAAAATGGAAACACCTATTCTTCCACTATGAAATTGATAAATGCTAATTCTTTAGAGGTACGTGGTTATATTGGCGTTTCTTTAATTGGAAGAACCGATACTTGGACAAGGCAAGTGGCAAAATAAATAGACATAAAAAAAGGCTCCGAAAGGAGCCTTTTTTTATTAAGGGGAAACAAAGTTTAAACTAAAATTAACGTAGAGTGGATTCCCAAGATTACTTGTGAAATACCTTTCGTTATCTTCTTTACCGTCGTATTTATTCATGACATCAAAGCGGTAATTATACCGTAATCCCACCTGTGCGTTAAACCATAAGAAACCGGTGATTTTTTTATCCCACATGATTCTAGGTTTAAATTCACCTCTTTGTAAGTAAAATAAATCCCTTTGTGTAGACGGAATAGGCAAGGAGAACTGATTTCCTTCTAATTCAAATCCAGCCTGAATTATATTGGAGGTGTTTATATTATATCTTACAAAGCCTCTAGCCGGGATTAATAATTCCATTCCCCATTTATCATTGAATGTTTTATTCCAAAACAATACGGGAACATAGATTAATCGCCCCGCGCGGTAGGTTCTTGCAATACCAGTACCGATCATATTTTTTTCAGATTTCTTCCATCCGTAGATTGCCGTTGCACTGAGTGTAAGGGCATTGGAAGTAACTTTTGCTTGCTGATTGAACAAACCATTAACATCTGCGCTAGCTTGAAAAATCATAAAATTAGTCTCATTCAGTGGCTTGAAAATAGTCGAATTTATACCGGCACTAATGAGAGATGACTGATTTAATAGTTTTGCGAAGGAATTACTTCCTGGGTTTTCAACTTGGAATCGAGACCCCCAATAATTAGCTCCTAGTTGCCAAATTATTTTGTTCGTTGCCACAACCGGAATATTCAATTGCGCCTTAAACACATTTACTTGGCTTACATGCTTGTCTTCTAGGATAGAAACGGACTCACCGATTCGAATACCCGGCATGTGAAATTCACCGTTGTATTCGTAGCCAAGACTGATGATTTTTTGGGGTGTTTGGTTTAGCACTTTTTGGGTTGCATATCTTTTTACACCCTCAGGCTCGCCATAATTACTGTAATCCTCCAGGACTTCTGTGCTGTCAGTTTGGGAAAAAGATAAAAAGGAAAGGCTGGCAAATAAGATTGTTAAGTGTATTTTCATGTGTTGATAAGAATTAGACGGCGTAAATATATTCCAAAATGTTTAATGTAAGGCAATTGCATCAATAAAAAAGCATTCATATCATCTTGCGAAGTTATGAATGCTCGGCGTAATAAATCTGGTGGAATCGGAGGGACTCGAACCCTCGTCCAAACCTAGAGAACTGCTGCTTTCTACACGTTTAGATTTGATTAATTTTCGATGTTAGATAGGTTCAGATCAGACCTTAACTAACACTTATCCTCTGGATACTACTGAACCGTTAGAGAAATCGGATTCAGCGACTCTGCATGTCGACGCTCAGAATCCCCCGTCGGCAGAGTTTGGACAGGGCTGAACGATGGCACTTGGTTAATCTATCAGATTAAGCAGCCATGGCATACGAAGTATTGCCAGCTATAATTCGAAGGTTTTTTTAACAGGAAATGCCTACAACTCCCGACGTGCTTACAACCGGACTACATAAGCTGTCAAAACCGGTCGATCCCAAATAGAAATACAAAGATACAAAAATTACACAGGTAAAGCAGTGGTCTGTTTGATTTCATCCATCACAAATAAGGAGCTAATGTGCGCAACAGAGGGCAATACTGCCAATTTTTGTTGGTAAAATTGATTATAGCTTTCTACATCAGCACTTACCACATTTAAATAATAGTCAAAGTTTCCAGATACTAAATGACACGAGGTTACTTCGGGGAAATTTAAAATGGCTGCTTCGAATTCGCGAAAGTTCTTACGGTTTTGTTTTTCTAACGTTACTTGGCAATGGACTAATAGCCCCAAGTTTAGTTTTTTTCGATTTAAGAGAGCAGCATAGCCTTGGATATACCCTTCGGACTCCATCCTTTTTATTCGGTCATGGGTAGGACTCAATGATAAGTTTACTTGTTCAGATATCTCTTTGAGCGTTTTTTGGCTATCATTTTGAATGATTCGTAATATCTTGTAGTCTAATTCATCCAGTTGTGTGCTTTTTGCCATAAACTTTTCGGTTTAACGGTATTTAATCCAGTAGATTTTAAATTATTTTCTGCAATAAATCAATTTAAAAGTAAATATTACTTTTTATGTGATCATATGCAAGATATTTTATTGTCTTATCTATATTTGCTCTGTATTATACTTCATCAAAGGTAACGGCCAGCGGATTTTTTTCGGTGGCCGTTCTTTTAAAATCTACTATTATGATTATAGGTGTTCCAAAAGAAATTAAAATTCAGGAATTCAGAGTTGGTTTGACTCCTGCAGGTGTTCAAGGTTTGACCGCTAATGGACATCAAGTATACGTTCAGCAGTCAGCAGGCGAAGGATCGGGTCTCTCTGATGAACAATACAAAGCTGCCGGTGCCACTATATTAGCTACAGCCGCAGAAATTTATGCGATAGCGGATATGATAGTTAAGGTGAAAGAGCCTTTATCAGCAGAGTATGCACTTATAAAACGTAATCAAATTCTATTTACTTATTTTCATTTTGCCGCATCACGTGAATTAACGGAAGCTATGATTGCTTCAGGCGCGGTGTGTATTGCCTATGAAACAGTAGAATTATCGGATAGGAGTTTGCCATTATTAACTCCAATGTCAGAAGTGGCAGGTCGCATGGCTATCCAAGTAGGTGCTTTTTATTTAGGCAAGCCACAGGGAGGAAAAGGGAAGTTGTTAGGAGGTGTTCCAGGAGTTAAACCAGCTAACGTGTTAGTGTTAGGTGGTGGTGTGGTAGGTACACAGGCCGCAAAAATGGCAGCAGGTTTAGGCGCGAATGTGACGATTATGGACACAAATTTAGCGCGTCTTCGTTTTTTAGATGAGGTGATGCCTGCGAATGTGATGACTCAATTCTCTACTTCTTATGCGATTCAAGAAGCATTGCCATCGGTAGATCTAGTGGTAGGAGCAGTATTATTACATGGGGCTAAAGCTCCTCACTTAATCAAGCAAGAGGACCTAAAGAAGATGGCTCCGGGTACCGTTTTAGTGGATGTCGCAGTGGATCAGGGAGGTTGCATCGAAACCTGTAAGCCTACGACGCACGAGAATCCAATTTACGAAATCGATGGAATCGTTCATTATTGTGTGGCTAATATGCCAGGAGCTGTACCGCAAACTTCTACTATGGCCTTAACGCAAGCAACATTACCTTATGTGCATATGGTAGCAAATCTAGGCTGGACAGAGGCTTGCATTCAAAATGAAGCCTTAAACAAGGGATTGACGATTTATGATGGGAAGCTATTCCATGCTGGAGTGGCGGCTACCTTTAATTTATAAAGGAAAGAATCGTTCATGAAAATTGACCAAGAATATCTCGTGTGTGGCTCTGGTAATAGCCGTATAGAGCCAACGCAGGTATTCTGGGTCGATTTGTTCCTCTTTTAAATAACCTTGGTCCACAAAAACGGCTGACCATTGCCCACCTTGAGATTTATGAACCGTTAAAGCGTAGGCAAATTTCACTTGCAGCGCATTTAAGTAGGGGTCTTTTCGAATGGCCTCTGTACGTTCCTTTTTCTTCGGAATATGGGCATAATCCTCGCAAACTGAATCATATAACTTTTTATTAGCTTCCTTCCCTAAGGCAGATTCTGAAGAATGTAATGTTTCTAACAAGATTTTAGCTTCAATGGTTGGATGGTCTTCGTAATCACATAGCCTTAAAGAAACATCCAAGAAACGCTGCCCATGCATTTCTTCTTCGCGTTTAATCTTCATCACTTCTACGAAATCCCCATTCGCAAGAAAGCCTGCGGGAGAATCCTCCTCTAACCAATGGTAATTATTGCGAACAATCATCAAAAGGTCGCCGCTCGATATTTCGTCTTCTTGATATAATATGGTCCTTCGAACGAATTCATTTAGTTGAACCGCACTCTTGTTTGATCTGGTAAGTAAAATGGTTTCTTCCTTACCAAACTTCTTGTAGGCGTAATGCATTCCATCCTCCATCTTTTCACCTGTCATCCGGAAAATATCTTTAAAAGATTTAGTATTGAATTGAATGGCAGTTGAATTCGCTAACAGCAATTGCCTTAAGGCTGTCGCATTATATAAAATACCAGAGTCAATGTCTTGTCGCATGACATCAATTAACTCATGATCCAGCACTTCCATATGGAATTCGGAGGAGATATAATCTCTTGAAAGGGCAGGAGAGAGACTTTTACCTACGGGAGGTAATTGTGCGGTATCTCCTACAAAAATCAATTTGTTGCCCGTATGGCCATTCTCTGGATTTGTAAATGTGTATTCTATTAAATCGGTCAATAAGCTATTTGTGCCAAAATCCGATTCATCCGTAATCATTGATGCCTCATCCACGATAAAGACCGTATTGGTGGCATAGTTATTCATTCGTTGAAAACTCAGCGCTCCAGAATGTGGATTACTTACTTGACGATAAATCTTTTTATGAATGGTACTCGCTTTTTTCTTAGCATAATTAGCCATCACCTTAGCAGCACGGCCAGTAGGGGCCATTAATTGGGTTTTATAGCCAAAGGCAGGTAAGATTTTAATTAAGGTCGAAATCACCGTGGTCTTCCCTGTACCTGCATAACCTTTGATAATGAAGGTCAAAGGAGCCCATTCATCTTTATTGAGTACAAAAGCACTTAACTTTTGAAATAACGACGCCTGGGAAGGAGTCGGTTCAAAAGGGAACTTTTGGTGCAATAAAAAGCTTGGACTTTTATCCGTCGACATAGATCAATTTACAAAATAGATTCGGCTACTGAAAGGGATTTTTCCATTGAAAGAGGACGGAAAACGTTAATGAGGCAAACTCGCTCGTAGCTTTCTAATTCTTCCACTAAAATATCAGTTTCTTCTACCTCTTCTTCAATAATTAATCTTGCCCTTGTGGTCCCCCAATGCAAAGGATCTTCCGGCGTGTACCAAATGCCGTCTTTCAAAAATGCCAAATTCGCGATACTGCAATCTTGTACTTTTCCATCCTTCACAAAAATCACTTCATCAGCCTCAGGGTGGTTCTCTAAAAAAGTTTGGAAAAAACCTCTTTCACTCCATTTAAAGCCATAATCTATCTCTCCTGTGTCCACTAATGCAAATCGTTTAATCTCTTTATGCGTATAAGGAATGATTTCGATTTTTTCAGGATCTTCTTGGTAAATAATACGTAAGCGATGCGTTCCTTCTGACGGCAAAGACTGTTCTGCCACAAGTTCTTCTACATCGAAAGCTTCCCATTCAGGAAAAAAATGGTCAAAAGTCTCATTTACTCGCATTTGGTGAAAATCGAGGTGTTGCGCTTTTCCGTGTTGAATACAAATAGTTTCGAGGAAGGAGAACATATTAAAAGGGGAGATATACTTTTTGGATTAATTCATCGAATTCTTTTTTGACATCTGAAAATACGGTAATGCCGCCGCCACTTTTGAAAACGAGTTTATCAGCTTGCTTTTCGATAAATCGAATCATCACACCAGAATTAAACGATTTTCCATCAAATTTACCCATAATTCCGGTATAAAATCCACGTTCATATTGTTCGGCCTCCTGTATGATTTGCATGGTAGCCTTTTTAGGAGCACCAGTAATAGATCCAGCCGGTAGTAATTCTAACAGAATTGACCCATATTTTCCTCGCAATTCAGGCATTAAGTCGCCGGTGATTTTAGAAGACATTTGCCAAAGTTCCCCCGAATTGGTCTTCACCTTGTCAATGTATTGGTATTTTTCTACGCGGATAGGAAAAGCTACTTTGCTTAAATCATTACGGATTAAATCCACAATGGTAGCGTGTTCAGCCTTCTCTTTCGGGTCATTTTGTAAATGAGATGCAGAAGTGTCTGAATTTACTTCCAAGGTACCCTTCATAGGGTAAGACGCTATTTCATCACCATTTATACGTACAAATGTTTCGGGAGAGAAGCAGGTGAATTGGTCTTTTACTAGTAGCTTGTAGGGAGCATCCGCTTTTTCGAATATTTGATTTATGGTAAGTGAAGTCTCGATAGGTGTTTCAGCTGTTAAATTGAGAAGAAATGAGTCCCCTCGCTTTAGTGCAGCTTGAACTTGATTGAATTTTGATTCATAGGATTCGAATGAAAGCGGGGTTTTCTGAAAGAATACCTGTTCAGATTGTAAACCTATCGCATCGAATTCGAAGAAAATGCCTAATTCTGTGGCTTCTTTTTCAGTGCCAGCCCAAGCCTTTTCTAAGGAATAATCTACCAAAAAGACAAAAGGAATCCCCTTTTCGCCCCATAGATCCAGCTGTCTAGCTACCTCTGTAAAGGGAGAAAATGGGATTGAGTTCATGGAATTTAGGCGATATAAGAAGGCGCTAAACTCAATAATTTAGGGATACCTGCGGGATTTTGTCCACCTGCCGTTGCTAAGAAGGGTTGTCCACCTCCACCACCTTGCACCTCTTTCGCTAATTCACGAATGATTTTGCCAGCATCTAGCCCCTTGCTTTCAACTAGACTTTTAGAAATAGAGATCGCTAAACTAGCTTTTCCCTCAATTTCAGCTGCTAAAAGCACGAATAAATTCTCTTGATTCTCTTGCAAATCAAAGGCTAAATTCTTCAATGCGTCTGCTGTAGGTGCAGAAACCTGCTTTATAATTGAATGGACAGGACCCGCAACGATTTCTTTCAACAGACTATTTTTCAATCCAGAAACTTCTTTATGCTGGTAGGCTGCTACCGTTTTTTGAAGTGCTGAATTACTCTCAATTAAGTTAGCCACAGCTTTTACAAGATCTTTAGGCGCTTTCAATAAGTCATTGATTTCGCTTAATACAGCCTCTTGTTCACTGAGTAATTCATAAGCCTTTTGAGACGTAATAGCTTCAATACGGCGAACGCCCGTAGCTACCGAACTCTCTGATGTGATTTTGAATAAGCCAATTTCCCCAGTTGACGGAACATGAGTTCCACCGCAAAGCTCTACTGAGAAGTTCTTATCAAATGTAATCACTCGCACAAAGTCTCCATATTTCTCACCAAACAAGGCCATAGCCCCTTTGTCTTTTGCTTCTGCAATCGGAACATTACGTTCCTCTACAAGCGGAATGTTCTCCGCGATTTTGGCATTCACAATCTGCTCGATTTGCTTAATTTCTTCGTTAGTTACTTTTTGGAAATGAGAGAAGTCAAAGCGCAATAAATCTTCGTTCACTAAACTACCTTTCTGCGCCACGTGCTTACCCAATACTTCTTGTAAAGCCGCTTGCATTAAGTGTGTGGAACTGTGGTGATGCGTGATAGCACGACGTCTCAAGGTTGCAATGCTTGCTTTTACAGGCTCATTTGCAAGATTTTCGATACGAGCATCGGTTAAGATATGAACGATCAAATCGTTCTCTTTCTTAGTATCAACAACGGAGAGAGATACGCCCGATTTTTGAAATACTAATACACCTGTGTCGCCCACTTGTCCTCCAGATTCTGCATAGAAAGGAGTAGTCTCCAAAACCACTTTATATTGAATACCAGCCTTATTTTGAATCTTTTGGTATTTTAAAACTTGCGTTTCTGTCTCATTCGAATCATATCCGATGAAGCTCACTTCATCGCCTTCATTTACAATCACCCAATCCTCAGCACTTGCGCCCGCATCTTTACGAGAACGCTCTTTTTGTGCCTTAAGCGCGGCATTAAATCCTGGCTCATCAATGTCTAATCCTTTTTCACGCGCAATTAACGCAGTTAAGTCGACAGGGAAACCGTAGGTGTCATTTAATTCAAAAACATCGTCCCCAGATAAGACTTTGCCTGAACAATCTTCCATTAACTTATCTAAACGCAC
>JBIIGE010000083.1:0-4681 GCA_044236555.1 Aquirufa sp. | reverse complement strand
GGCGAGGCTGGATTACCTATTCTGGTAAAGGATGTGGCTAAAGTAGGTTTTGGCAAAGCAGTCCGCTACGGTGCCATGACTCGAAACGGCGAAGGCGAGGCTGTGGGTGGCGTGATGTTGCTTTTAAAAGGAGCGAACGCAAATCAAGTCGTGCAGGATGTCAAGGTGCAGATGGAAATCATCGGCAAAACCCTGCCACAAGGAATTAAGATCGTCCCCTATTTAGATCGCAGTGTATTGATCGGCCGCTCCATTAATACGGTAGAAAAGAACTTGATCGAAGGAGGATTGATTGTCGTGTTTATCTTGGTTTTATTACTGGGAAATTGGCGCGCCGGTTTGATCGTGGCCTCCGTGATTCCCTTGTGTTTATTGTTCGCCTTTGCGCTGATGAACATTTTCGGGGTGTCTGCGAACTTGATGAGTTTAGGGGCGATTGACTTTGGCCTTATCGTGGATGGTGCCGTCATCATTGTGGAATCCATCATTCATCGACTCCATAGTCATCGAAAAGGGGAGGAATTAACTCAGCATGAGATGGATGAGGAAGTGGGAATATCTGCCAAAGCCATTTTCAGCTCCGCCGCCTTCGGAGTCATCATCATCCTCATTGTCTACCTGCCCATTATGGCGCTAGGCGGAATCGAAGGAAAGATGTTTAGACCAATGGCTCAAACTGTAAGTTTCGCCATCCTAGGGGCGCTGATTCTTTCGCTGACTTACGTGCCCATGATGTCTGCCCTGTTTTTGGACAAGAAAATCAGCCACGATATTACGATCGCGGATCGCATTATGGGCTTTTTGTACCGCGGCTATCAACCCATCATTCACTGGGCATTGAAGCAACGAAAGTTGGTGGTGATCGGGGCTTTTGGCCTATTTAGTGCGAGCATAGCCCTCTTCATGACTTTAGGCGGCGAATTTATTCCAGAACTAAATGAAGGCGATTTCGCGGTTGAAACTATATTGCCTACGAACGCTTCTTTGTCCCAAAGCATTAAAGTGAACACCGCCGCACAAGCTATGTTACTGAAGAAATTTCCGACGGAGATCAAACAAGTCGTATCCCGAATAGGAGCGTCCGAAATTCCGACAGACCCCATGGGGATCAACGCCTGTGATTTAATCATTCAATTAAAGGATCCGTCGGAATGGAAAAACGCGGAGACGATGGAGGAATTGGAAGAGAAGATGGATAAGGAATTAGACGCTTTCCCAGAAGTTAATTTTGAATTCACGCAACCTATTCAGATGCGTTTTAACGAGCTCATTGCTGGGGTGAAATCGGATATTGCGGTGAAGATTTTTGGGGAAGACCTACAAGAATTATATGATCATGCCACGGAAGCGTCTCGCTACATCCGAAATATCGAGGGCGTAGGAGATATCAAAGTCCAACAAATCGATGGTATCCCGCAGCTCGTAGTGAAATATAACCGCGTCAAAATGGCGCAGTATGGGTTGAATGTGAACGAGGTGAACTCAGCCATCAAGATGACTTTCGCTGGAGAAACAGCTGGAATCGTGATGGAAGGGGAGAAACGCTTTGACCTCGTAGTGCGGATGGATTCGGTACACCGCCAAGACATTCAGAATTTACGCGAACTCTACATCGACCTACCATCCGGATCTCAAATTCCTTTACAAGAGGTAGCAGATGTGAATTACGAAAACGCGCCACTGGAAATCTCGCGTGATAACACCCACCGCCGGATCACCATCGGGATTAACGTGCGTGGCCGTGACGTGGAAAGTGTTGTGGCAGATATCCAAAAAGTCATGAAAAATAAGATCACTTTGCCGGCCGGTTACTATGTGACTTACGGCGGCACATTTGAGAATTTACAAGCCGCGAAATCACGGTTGTCATTAGTAGTTCCCATCGCGCTTGCCCTGATTTTCGTGTTGTTATTCTTTACATTCCAAAGCTTCTTGGAGGCATCCATCATCTACCTCGCTATCCCATTATCCGCCATCGGCGGTGTGGTAGCACTCTGGTTGCGCGGGATGCCTTTCTCGGTTTCGGCGGGCATCGGATTTATCGCCTTATTCGGCGTCGCGGTATTGAATGGAATCGTGTTACTTTCCTATTTCAAGCAATTAGCGGATGAGGGATTGGGCGTGGAAGAGCGTTTGAAGAAAGGATTAGAATTGCGTTTTAGACCCGTCATCATGACCGCTGCCGTCGCCTCCTTAGGTTTCTTACCCATGGCACTGAGTCACTCGCCGGGTGCGGAGGTGCAGCGTCCCTTAGCGACGGTCGTAATCGGTGGACTAATCACTGCGACCTTCCTAACCCTAGTTGTCATCCCGGTCGTATATTCAATCGTCATGGGCCGCAGAGAACAGAAGATGAAGGCCAAAGGACTAGGAATGATAGTGTTGTTTATGATGCTATCTTTTGCATCATTTGCGAAAAACCCTATCTCTACTCTATACTCTCCTATCTCCTCTCTAAACTCGACTAGCGACTATCGACTAGTAACTGAGTCACGAAGTGACGACCCACTGTCCACTGTCCACTGTCCACTGTCTACTGCGGGCTCCGCCCGCCTCTCTCTGAAAGCGTGCTTATCCCTCGCTTCCACGCGCAATGCCCTCCTCGTCACCGGCCTCGCCGATATCAAAACCGCGGAGGCCTTTATCAACTCCGGAAAGGAATTGCCTAAAGGCACAGTTGATGGGCAGTTCGGAAAAACGCAGACTTCGACTAGTCAGGATTATACCCTGATGTTTTCTCAAAGTATCCCGTGGCCTACGTTGTTGAAGGCGCAAGTGAAGGCCTTGACTTCGGCGAAGGTAATGAGCGAAAAGCGTTTGAAGATTACGCAGAATTTGGTGGTTTCGAGTGTGAAATTCTATTATTACCAAATTTTGGCACAGCAAAAAAACCTAGAATTTCTAGCCTCTCAGGACAGTTTATATACCCAAATGAAGCGTGCGGCCACGATTAAATTCCAGCAAGGCGAGACGAATCGTTTGGAATTGATGGCGGCCGAAACACGTTTGCGGGAGTTTCAGCAGAAACGAATTGCCCTAGAGGCGGATCAAAAGACGGCTTACCAAAATCTCGCTTATTGGATTAACGAACCGGGCGAATTCGAGATCGAGGGAAAGGAATCATTAGCGATGGAATCTGGTGCCGCTGGATTAGATCTGTCGAAAAACCCGACGATCGAGCTCTTAGCTGAGCAGGTGGAGCATGGTAAATTGTTAACAGCGGTGGAACAAGAACGGTTGAAACCGGACGTGCGAATCGGGATGACCAACCAGAGCATTGAACGGGTAGGCGGCCAAAATTTCGTGCAGGCGGGCCTGGCGATTCCGATTTTTGGCAAGGGACAGAAAGCGAAAATTGCCTCAGCGAAATTGCAAGTGGAGGCTTATGCCAGCCAAAAAATCCAAGCCGAATCGGCCTTACAAACGGATTACAAGAATGCGGAGGCAGCGGTTGCAAAATACCGCGCGAGTTTAGCCTATTATACCTCCACGGCTTTACCTCAAGCTATATTGCTGGAGAAAACGGCATTGAAATCCTACCAGCAAGGGGAGATCGAATATGTCGAAATGCTGCAAAATACGCAGCAAGCTTGGCAGATTCGAGAGAGTTATATTCAAGAAGTCAACGCCTACAACCAGGCGATTATCACCCGTCAAACCATTATTGGAAATGAATAAATTAATCAAATTTACAGCGCTATGCCTTGTATTCAGCTTAGCGGCTTGCTCGAAAAAAGAAGAATCCGAAACGGAAACCCCCGTATCTGAAATTAAATTAACGGCGGAGCAAAAGACTAACGCGGGTATCGAATTGGGGGCGTTAGAAGACCGCGAAATGGCCACGGAGATAAAATGTACCGGTGTGGTCGATGTACCCCCGGTGTCATTAGCGTCCATCTCTATCCCGATTGCGGGATATGTGAAAATGACCTACGAGTTGCTTCCGGGCAAAAAAGTGTCGAAAGGTCAGGCTTTGGCGACCCTAACTTCGTTAGATTTCATTCAAATGCAACAAGAGTATTTGCAGGCTTTGTCTTCCCAGACTTTTATGAGTTCCGAGAAGTCGCGTCAACAAGTCTTGACAAATGAAGAGGTGGGTTCGAAGAAGAAATTACAGCAATCGGAAGCGGATTTAGGCAATGTCAATGCGCAGGTGAAGGCTTTGGGTCTGAAATTAGAGGTTTTAGGTTGCGACTTGAAATCGCTGGCGAAGGGAAACCTGAGCTCTGTTTTAACCTTGCGTTCTCCGATTGATGGGTATATCCAAGACCAGTTTTTGGCAATCGGAAAATACGTGACGCCTTCTGACGTACTGATTAAAGTCGTAGGAATGGCAGATAAGCATGTGGAATTGAAGGTATTTGAGAAAGATTTGGCAAAATTAGCCATCGGTCAAACCATCGAATTCGAATCCGAAGGTCAAAAAGCACAGGCTAAAATCTTCCTCATCGCCCCACAAGTCGATTTAACTGAGCGCACCACCTCCGTCCACGGCCATTTTCTGAACAAAGCAGATGAAAAGAGTTTCACGGTAGGACAATTCGTGAGCGCACGCATCGAAGTAGGCTCCCAAAAGATCCCCAGCATTCCACAAGCGGGTTTAGCACGCGTTGGAAAAGGCGGATTTATCTACGTAGAAACCACAAATGGTGTCATGGCACAGGTACCGGTCGAAATTTTA
>JBIIGE010000082.1:0-4766 GCA_044236555.1 Aquirufa sp. | reverse complement strand
GCGCGAATTTCACAAGGAAAATGATGAGTTGTTTGACGTAGATAATTTACTCTTTCTCCAAACAGAAAAAGAAAGCAAGGCCATTAAAGATTATAGAGAACCTTGTATCATCATCTCGTCCTCTGGAATGATTTCAGGAGGGCGTGTAGAGCAACACATAGCGGATAATATATCTAATACCTATGCGACGATTTTATTAATTGGATATACTGCTGAAGGTACGTTAGGTCGATCTTTATTAGCAGGTACAGATATGATTGTGGTAAAAGACCGCGAGTATAAGGTGAATGCACAGATACGAAAGATAGATGTATTTTCTGGTCATGCTGATCAAACGGGTTTAATCGAATTTGTTAAGCAGCAAAATCCATCCAAACTTCGAAAAATATTCCTTACTCACGGGGAGGAAGAAAGTATGCTTGAATTTTCGTCTATTTTAAATGGATTGGGATTTAGTGATGTTATTTTGCCTCAAAAGGAAGAGACTTTCGAGCTTTAATTTTATTTTTGTAATATAATTTATGCCTTATGAGAACATTATTGGAATTTGAAAAGCCTATCGCCGAATTAGAAGATAAATTAATAGAAATGCGAAAGCTTGCATTAGAGAATAATGTAGACGTAACAGCTGCTGTAGAGTCGCTAACTGATAAGATTTTAGAATTGAAAAAGGAGACATTTTCTAATTTGACTCGTTGGCAACGTGTTCAATTATCACGTCATCCGGATCGTCCTTATACTTTTGATTATATTCAGCACTTATGTGAAGAGTTTATTGAAATCCATGGAGATCGTAATGTAGGGGATGATAAAGCTATGGTAGGTGGATTTGGAACCATTGATGGAGAAATGTCTGTCATGTTTATTGGTCAACAAAAAGGACGCAATACGAAAGATCGCCAATACCGTAATTTTGGAATGCCTAATCCGGAAGGATACCGCAAAGCACTTCGTTTAATGAAAATTGCGGAGAAGTTCAATAAGCCCATTGTTTGTTTAATTGATACACCTGGTGCTTTTCCTGGTTTAGAAGCTGAAGAGAGAGGACAAGGAGAGGCCATTGCTCGTAATATTCGAGATATGTTTATGCTTAAGGTACCCGTAATTTGTATAATTATTGGAGAAGGTGCATCAGGAGGGGCTTTGGGTATTGCGGTAGGTGATCGCGTTTTAATGATGGAAAATACGTGGTATTCTGTTATTTCACCTGAGTCATGTTCGTCTATCTTGTGGAGAAGTTGGAATTATAAAGAGCAAGCGGCTGAAGCATTAAAATTAACCGCTAGTGATATGTTAGCGAATAAATTAATTGATGGGATCATTCCTGAGCCATTAGGTGGAGCTCACCTACACCCGGAAGAGGCTGCTGCTACGCTTAAGGAGGTGATTAAAAAGGAATTAGCTGTTCTCTCTGCACTGGATTCAGCCACTCGAATTTCTCAGCGTATTGATAAATTTGGGGCAATGGGTGAGGTAATCGAGTAAGATGGTATCCCCTAAAGCCATTATTTTTGATTTAGGTAATGTTTTGTTACCGATTGATTTGAATCTAACCTATGAAGCATTCGCGAGTTATTCTACGTTAAGTTCTAGTGAAATTTCCGATGCAATTATAGCGAATGAGCTTTGGGTTCCTTATGAGTCAGGTCTTCAAAGTGATGGTGAATTCAGAAATTATCTTCGGTCTCAGTTAGACTTAACTATTTCTGATGTTGAATTTGATGAGGCATTTTCTGCTTTGTTGTTGGAATTTCATTCAGGGGTATACGAGTGGATAGCTTCTTTGAGTACTAGATTCCATTTAATATTATTAAGTAATACGAGTTCAATCCATGCTGAACGGTTTACCAAGGTTCCACTTGGGCCCGCTGGTCAAAATCTATTTAGTTTGTTTGATCACGTGTATTATTCTTTCGAAATGGGTTTAGTGAAACCCAATCCAGCAATTTACCATCAGGTTTTAATCGAACAAGGATTCTCTCCAGAGGAAGTATTGTTTTTTGACGATAATGTCGCTAATATTAATTCGGCAAAATTAATGGGAATACAAGCCTATTTAATAGACCCGAGTCGCAATCATTTACAAATTCAAGATATTTTAGATACCTATGTTAGTCAGTAGTCCCATTTTTGATGTATTATTTAAGTTAGCAGGTTGGAAAATAGTAGGAGAGGTTCCGCGTGAGCTAAAGAAAGCCTTAGTTATTGTTTGCCCTCATGCGACTTGGAAAGATTTTATCGTTGGATTAGGGGCACGTTCATTAATGAGAATGCCTATTCTCTTTTGGGGTAAGAAAGAATTGTTTGACGGTCCTTTTGGGGGTATTTTCACTTGGCTAGGTGGTTATCCAGTAAATCGAGCTGCTAAGTCTAATTTAGTCGATGCTATTGTGGATATCTATAATTCGAAAGAATCCTTTTATGCGGTTTTGGCACCAGAAGGAACACGTAAGGATGTACAAGAATTAAAGACAGGATTTTATTATATCGCGAATGGAGCTAAGGTTCCCTTGGTTATGATAGGATTTGACTTTGTGAATAAAGAAATTAAAATTAGAGAGCCCTATTATACAACAGGAGATTTCCAAAAAGATAAATTGGATATAGCTCGTTATTTTCAGACGATTCCGGGTGTTCAAAAATCCTGGATTAAAAATTACTTAGCCGAAGCTGCTGAGTAGATTAATTCAGCTGTTTTTTTAGAAGCACCGGCATTTCCTACCAGTTTTTGAAGTTCCTTGTAATCTTCTAATTGCTGATTATAGGTAGAACCCTTGGTTAGTAAATTTCTCATCCAAGTCGTCATATGATCTACAGAAAATTTAGCTTGGATTAATTCAGGTACAGCTAATTTATCTAGTATAATGTTAACCAGGGAGATATATTTAATTTGAATGGCGATTTTCGCTAACGAATAAAACAACCAATCTGTTTTATATACTACAATCTGGGGTGTATTTAACAACGCTGTTTCTAAGGTTGCCGTCCCTGAAGTAACTATGGCTAGTTCTGCGTGGTGGACAATATCGTAAGTCTGGTCGAATAATACTGGAATAGATGTGTTGTAAAGTTCTTTCCAATCTGAAATTCCAGCGATTACAAACGATAGATCGGGATTTAATTTAGCTAACTGTTCGAATAACGGTAAAGCTGTTTTGATTTCTTGTTTACGGCTCCCCGCTAATAAAGCAATGTATTTTTGATTTTTTAAGCTAAAGTCATTATGAGGTTTAAAGGCGTAAATAGCATCCTGTAGAGGATTTCCTACGTATTCAGTCGGAATTCCAGCCTCTCTAAATAAGGTAAGCTCGAAGGGGAAGATGACATAGAGATGATCGATCCATTTCTTTAATTCACTAACTCTACCCTTGTTCCACGCCCACACTTTAGGCGCAATATAGAAGTGAGTTTGAAATCCTTTTTTCTTCGCTATTTTGGCGGCTTTTAGATTAAATCCGCCATAATCAATAAAAATGATTGCGTCTGGCTGGAAAGCCTCTATTTGTTCTCCAAAGGTTTTGAATAATCCTTTTAATCTTTGTAAGTTTTGAATAACACCTAAAATGCCCATAATCGCTAATTGATTATGGTGTATTAGTAAGCTGGCTCCTTGAGCTTCCATTAAATCTCCACCCCAAGCTTGAATCATAGGTTCTTTATCCAATTTCTTTATTTCTTGGATAAGATTAGATCCATGCAGATCCCCCGATTTTTCGCCAGCTAAGATGAAATATTTCATTCTTATTCTCCGTAGTATTCTACCGAGTTCTTATTTGTTTCAATTAAATGAATCTTGTATAAAATGGCAGATTTAGATGTTTCTAGAATTTTAGGAGCTAAAATTTTCCAAAATTCCATGACCAATATTTCACAACTCGCTAATTTGCCCTCCATAAAATCTACATCTAAATTTAGATTTTTATGGTCTACTTTATCAATTATTTCAGATTTAATTAAATCCCCTAATTGCTTTAAATCATAGACAAATCCTGTTTCTGGATCCGGTAGACCTTTAACCGTTACGATTAATTCAAAATTGTGACCATGCCAGTTCGTGTTTGCACAGGGTCCGAAAACTGCCTGATTTTTCTCTTCTGTCCAGTTTGGATTGTATAAGCGGTGTGCTGCGTTGAAATGTTCCTTGCGGATGACGTGTACCATTGTTTTCAGTTTTTGTGGAGGGACCCTGGGAAAACAATAGCAGAGTTCCAATAATTGTACAAAGTTAATAAACCTTCCGGGAATCTGTGTAAATTTGTTTTTTAAATCCAACCTATATGATCATTGTAACTGGTGCCGCAGGCTTTATTGGTAGTTGTTTGATTCAAAAATTAAATGAATTGAAATTTAAGTACATCATAGCGGTAGATGAGTTTTCCCACGCAGAAAAGAATCGAAATTTAGAGGGAAAGGCTATTATGGAGCGGGTTGATCGCAATGACTTATTTTCATGGTTAGAGAAAAACTACCGAGAAGTTGAATTCTTTTTTCATATAGGTGCAAGAACAGATACTACAGAATTTAATACACGTATTTTTGATGAGTTGAATTTAGATTATTCTAAGAAGGTATGGAACGCTTGTGTAGCTTACCAGATTCCATTAGTATACGCTAGTTCAGCAGCAACGTATGGTCTAGGGGAGTTAGGCTATGAGGATAATGAATCTTTAATTTCTTCATTAAAACCCTTGAACCCATATGGTGATTCAAAAAATGACTTTGATATTTGGGCTTTACAACAAGATAAGAAACCTTTTTTCTTTGCT
>JBIIGE010000081.1:0-4772 GCA_044236555.1 Aquirufa sp. | reverse complement strand
GCCTCTTGGAGATTGCGCAATTGACGCTCCTGCTCCTTTAATTCTTGATTTGCTTGTGCTAAGGTTTGTTTACGCTCATTTTCGGTCAATACGGCCTGCTTTTGGGCTTCCGTATCAGCCTTCTTTTTAATCGCCTCAGCTTCTTTTGATGCTTTATCTAAGATCGATTTCGCTTCTTTCTCCATCTTGGCCGTAAAATTTTGCTGGCTTTCTTCAGCTAATTTCAAGGCTCTAAATAAACTAGATTCAATTTCTCTTAATCGAGCTACCTCAGCTTCTAATTCGGCTGTTTTCTGATTCGATTTTGCTAATGCATTTTGAGATTCGGTCTCCTGATGCTGTACACTTTGAACATAGGCGTCTACTTCTGAGACGTCATAACCGCGAAAAGATTTTGAAAATGAAGCTTCCAAGTTTAGATAGATTTAGGTATACAAATGCTAAAATAGGAAAAAAATTAAAGAATTTTCCAAATAGAAAGATTTTTATCATCCGAGGCTGAAACCAATAAATCATCAAATGAAGACCAAATTAGTTTATTAACTGAATTTTTATGTCCTCCGTGACGAGACGCGTCTAGCACTTTACGCAATTTCAAACCAGCGGATTCCCAAATCTTAATCGTCTTGTCCATACTAGCGGTGGCTATCCATTTTCCATCTGGAGAAATCTGTAAATCATGAATGGCATAAATATGCCCTATCACCTCGTTTGATAAGGAAAAATCAGCAGACCAATGTTTAATTCTTGCATCTTTCCCTACGCTGTAGAGCTCCTCTCCCCTATTTTGGAGGGAAAAAACAGATGAATCATGCGCCTGAAATGCTTTTACTAATTGAAAGGACGTATCAAAAATCCGAATAAATCCATCCGAATAGCCTACAGCGACTTGATCATCAGCTAAAACGCAGAAACATCGAACACTTTTATCACTCGCCTTGATATGCTTGATGATGGATTTCGTTGCGATATCCACTACGGTAATCAAACCCTCATTATGCCCTATCCAAGCAGTAGAACCTACAAATTCAATAGAAAAGATGGATAAGCCTTTAGTCGGAATCGAGAAAACTTTTGTTTGATCAGCGACTTGAATTCCTTGAATTCCTTCATAATTATGACCTATCCACAAGATTCCGGAAGCATCTAGCTTCATCGCGTAAACGGAGCCATCGATTTGGGCAATTACTTTCCCCAAATCTGGTTTTGCCAGATTCCATTGCACCACCCAGCCATCAGAACCTGCTGAATAAAACAGAGATTCCAATCCCTTTTCTAGTGCATAAACGGGTCCTCGGTGTCCTGAAAAGGTATCAATACGTTCAATTTGCAACGTGCTCAAATAATTTAAATCGATTTAGCTACAAAAATGATAATTTTACGTCCAATTATTCCCTTTTATGCCCCAATTTTTTTCAAAAATAAGCGACGTTGATTTCCAAATATTGGTTTGGAAAATAGACGAACCATTGGCTTTTTTTGAAACATTTCCGGCGTCCTGGTCAACTCCAGCCATCGAAAATCCGATTAAAAAACTAGAATCGATGGCTGCGAGGTTTTGTTTGCATCAGCTTTCATCTGAATTTGACAGACTAATTCTTGTCCAAAACGACCGAAATAGGCCCTTTTTTCAGCATTCTGATTGGCACATCAGCTTAACCCACTCCTACCCCTACGTGGCAGCAGCTTGTTCTAGAAAATATCGGATCGGGGTAGATATTGAGAAAACAGGGAGAAATATTGAGAAAATTGCCCCTCGATTTTTGAGCCCTACGGAATTAGAAAAATGGAATGAATCATCGAATTTATTGACTTTGGCCTGGTCAGCTAAGGAATCAGTCTACAAAGCAGTGGGAAAACCAGGATTATCGTTTCAAAAAGAAATTATAATTAGTGATTTTGATCAAAATCCCAGTAAAGCTCACCTAATCACCGGAGAGGAAATTAGCTTGTATTGGGACGAATACCCAGATTTCAGCCTAACTGTAGCCCTAGTCTAACAAATCAATCAGCTCTGATAATTCATCTTTGTAATCGGTCTCGCCTGATTTTTCGAAAGCCATCATCAAGTTTCTAATGACCCGTCGAATGATTTCCAAGTTTGAACAAGGATTATAATAGATTTCGTTAGGCGTTAAATTCAATTGAGCAATATAATTATCGATGTCTATCTTGTTAAAGATCAAACCTTTGTTGAATACATTGATGTAAAACTGCAGGCCGTTTTGTTTATAGGTCAAAACGAAAAGATTAGGCAAATTTACTCCGTATATGGGCATTCCTAATTTTTGGGCGATCCACATATAGATAACACAAAGGCTGATGGGATTCCCTTTTTTGGACGATAACACATTGTTTATGAACGAGTTATTCGCCGCGTGAAAGTTCTTCGAATTAGGACCAAACTTCAACTGCTCAAAAATAGCCGTATTCAATACTTTTACCTGATCCATGGGATGCAATTCCTCGCGCATTTGAGGCCAAACCTCATAATACAGCTGATCCATCTCTAATTTCAACTGGTCAAAACGGTAATCAGGGTACCGATACGTCGCTAAAATCCACATTCCCTCTAAAAGATCCATCCCGCCCGATTCTTTCCAAAGCTGCAAACGAGTCTTCACCGACTGCCACTGGAAATCATGAATCAAGTTCTCAATTTTAGTTTGAAGGAGGGGATTTAGACTTTCCGTCTCCCATTCCGACTCTAATACCGGAATAATAGACGGGCCTAAGGTTCGAATTTGCTGTTCCACCATGCTAACGACTTCTTGATCAGAATCGTCTAATAAATGAATCATTGCTTTAATGGCAGCATCCGTCATAGGTAACGTATATTTTTAACAAAATTAAAGACAATTGGCCTATTTTCACTTAAATTTGTCTTTAATTCTTACAATTTAGTATGCAAATTTTAATTACGGGTGGTGCTGGCTTTATTGGATCACATACTTATGTGGTTTTGAAACAAAATGGCTACACTCCTATCATCGTAGATAATTTCTCCAATTCATCCAAAAAGGTCATAAATAACTTAGAAATCATCACAAAAGAACCAGTGATTTTCGAAGAAGGAGATGTCAATAACCCGGAGACCTACGATCATTTATTCACAAAATACGATATAAAAGGAATTATCCATTTTGCAGCTTCTAAGGCCGTAGGAGAATCCGTGGAGAATCCTTTAAAATATTACCGCAATAACGTGGCGGCCACCGTGCTGTTATTAGAAAAAATGGCCCAATACGGCCTTTCTAATCTAGTTTTTTCGTCCTCTTGTACCGTGTACGGTCAACCGGAGACGCTTCCTGCTACGGAAGAATCGCCCGTTCAACCAGCTACTTCACCTTATGGCAACTCGAAACAAATTTGTGAAGAGATCATTCGCGATACAGTAGCAGCGTCTACGCAATTAAAAGCCATTGCTTTGCGCTATTTTAATCCCATTGGGGCTCACGAATCGGCATTAATTGGTGAATTACCCATAGGACCGCCAGCGAATTTGATACCGTTCTTAACACAATCGGTAGCAGGTATCCGGGGACCATTACAGGTATGGGGAACGGATTATCCCACACCAGACGGTACAGCGATTCGAGATTACATACATGTGGTAGATTTAGCAGGAGCGCATGTGAAGGCTTTGGCTCACTTAATCGAGGGTAAATCAGCTTTAAATTATGATTTCTTCAATATTGGAACGGGTCAAGGTAGCTCAGTGATGGAGGTTATTTTAGCTTTTGAGAGAGCGACAGGCAAAAAAGTTCCCTATGAAATTAGAGATCGCAGAGCGGGTGATATCACTGCCGTTTATGCTTCAACAGATAAATCCAACCAGGTTTTAGGTTGGAAAACACAATTTAGTTTAGAAAAAGCCTTACAAGACGCCTGGAAATGGCAGGAGGCAATCAATCAATAAGATGAAAAAATTAGTTATTACCGGCGGTGCCGGATTTATTGGGTCACATGTCGTTCGTTTGTTTGTTAACAAATACCCAGACTACCAGATTTACAATTTGGATGCCTTGACCTATGCGGGCAATCTAGCGAACAATGAAGATGTGGCGTCTGCCCCTAATTACCATTTTATTAAGGCGGATATTACCGATGCAGATCACATCGATGCCCTATTTGCAGAACATCAATTTGATGGCGTCTTGCACTTAGCGGCTGAATCACACGTGGATCGTTCGATTACGGATCCTTTAGCCTTTGTAAGAACGAATGTAATCGGAACGGTGAATTTATTACAGGCCGCGAAGAAACATTGGGCAGGCAAAATGGAAGGCAAACGTTTCTACCATATCTCCACAGATGAGGTCTATGGTGAATTGCATGATCCGAAGGAATTCTTTTTGGAAACCACTTCATACGATCCTCGTTCTCCCTATTCAGCGTCTAAAGCGAGTTCTGATCACTTCGTTCGTGCCTACCACGAGACTTACGGTTTACCGACGGTAATTACGAACTGCTCGAATAATTATGGCCCGAATCACTTCCCGGAGAAGTTAATCCCGTTAATGATCCATAATATAATGAACAACAAACCACTCCCTGTGTACGGAAAGGGCGAAAACGTGCGCGATTGGTTATTTGTGATTGATCATGCACGGGCTATTGATACGGTTTTCCACGATGGCAAAATCGGAGAAACCTATAATATTGGTGGCTTTAATGAGTGGAAAAACATTGATTTAGTGCATTTATTGTGCAAGATCATGGACGAGAAATTAGGGCGCCCGGAAGGAACATCGGTTCAATTGATTACCTAT
>JBIIGE010000003.1:0-60756 GCA_044236555.1 Aquirufa sp. | reverse complement strand
AAAAAAAGCGAAACTTTCGTTTCGCTTTTCGCTCTGGTAGAGAGTGAGGGATTCGAACCCCCGGACCTGTAACAGTCAACAGTTTTCAAGACTGCCGCAATCGACCACTCTGCCAACTCTCTGTCTCCTTAAGAGATTGCAAAAGTAAGGCGTTTTTCCACATTTTGCAATACCTGACTCTAAAATTTTAGATAAAATTCAAGATAAAATCTCTTTTTGCTTGAAAATCAAGGCTCTCTGGAATCCAATTAATTTCAATTCCCGCTCGTTCCATTTTTCTAAAATAAGTCATTTGGCGTTTCGCAAACTGATGAATGGCCGTTTCTAACCCCTTCTCCAGCTCCTCCCGGGAAATAAGCCCCTCCACATAATTCACAATCCATTTATATTCTAAACCCATCCAGCGCAACTCCTGCGGGTGAACACCATCGAATAAAAGTTGTTGTACTTCCTCTAGCATTCCCTCTTTCAGTCGAGCTTGAAAACGTTTCGATATCTTTTCACGACGTAAATCGGTGGATGGATTTAGGCCAAAGACGGTAAAGTTAAATTTAATATCTAACGGCTCCGAAAGGAAATGAGGGACATGAGAGAATTGATAATTAGCTAACAAGGATTCGATATACAAACCCGTTCCACCACAAAGTATGGGCTGTTTGCCTCGAGAAAAAACATCATTGATCGCATCAAAAGCGGCTTTTTGAAAATGTGCTACTGAGAAGGCCTCTCCTATTTCGTGGCTATCAATTAGGTGATACGGAATGAAACCATATTCCTTTAAGTCTTTTCCGGTGCCTATGTCGAGGCGACGGTAAATTTGGCGAGAGTCTGCTGAAATGATTTCTCCATCTAAGGCACACGCTAATTCCACCGCTAAAGCAGTTTTTCCGCTTGCTGTGGGGCCTAATAATACGATGAGTTGCTGATCAGTAGACATAACGTAATTTCAAATTTCCTTGGGTAATCCGACTCCCTAACTCAATCGGATCTGTCTCCCCTATTTTAGTAAATCCCACTGACAAAAAACCTTTGCCCGTATTCCATTCCTTGTCTACGTAGGTCATTACATTATGCGTTTCAGGATGCAAATCTTTGTATGCCTGCAAGAATTTTGTCAAACCACCTACGAGACGAATGCTGGATAAAGTGGCGATTTCGATTAATTCGCCGGATAAACAGCCCTCTAAACCCGGCTCTTTCATTCGGAATGATTTGCCAAAAACAGCTACGGCCAGAAGTGGATGCCCCTTGAAAACATAAGGACTTTCAATCCCACGGAAAATCCGGTGCGGTGGAACGATACAGCCGAAATAACTAGTTCCCTTTAAAAATCCTTTTACATGTTCAAATTCTAAAAACTCGCGCGCCGCCTCAGCATCTAGGGGCACTATACGGGTATCTCTCGCGAAAACAGAACGCAAAGGCTTTACCCGAGCGATCAAATTTTTTTCAATAGCGGCGCGTCGAAACAACCATTGATCTTCCCAAATACAGATATCTCCCGCTTGACTTTCCCCCGGCATTAATTTTACACGTACATTTGATGACTCATGAAGCCACAAGTTTTCCGTAGTCGATTGAAAACCGATAGAAAGAAGGAAATGTGCTAGGGTATGTGGGAACTCTTTTGGCATAAAACGTGTAAATATACAGTAGAATTAGGCGCAAAAGCGCTTTGGAAATAAAAAACTAAACGAATGGACTACAGATTTGAGGCGAGTCGGAAAGAAGTTTCCACTTTTACTAACCAAGAGATCCGAGATAATTTCCTTATCTCAACCATCTTTCAAGCCGACGAAATTAAATTAACCTATACCATTTATGATCGTATGATCATCGGTGGTGCGATGCCCGTATCCACTACTTTACATTTACCCAATCCAGAAAAATTACGCGCTAACTTCTTCTTAGAGAGACGTGAATTAGGCATCATAAATGTAGGTGGGAAAGGCACAATTACGGCGGATGGCGAACAATTTACCATCGATAAATTAGGGGCTGTTTATGTGGGACGTGGCGTGAAAGAGGTGAGTTTTAGTTCTGCTTCAAGTGAGAATCCAGCCCAATTCTATTTATTATCGTCACCCGCGCATGCTAACTATCCGAATGCGAAATTAGATCGCGAACAGGTAACGACTGTGGTATTAGGGAGCTTAGAAACATCGAATCACCGTACGATTTATAAATACATACATAACGAAGGCATCCAATCCTGTCAACTAGTGATGGGCTTAACGATTTTAGAGCCGGGTTCGGTTTGGAACACGATGCCTGCTCACGTGCATGATCGTAGAATGGAAGCTTACTTGTATTTTGATGTGACGCCAGGTCATGCGGTATTGCACTTAATGGGCGAAACGACGGAAACGAAGCACATTTGGGTGCACAATCACCAAGCAGTTATTTCGCCACCTTGGTCGATTCACAGTGGAGCAGGGACAAAGAACTATTCCTTTATCTGGGGAATGGCGGGTGAGAACAAGGATTATACCGATATGGATTTTGCTGAAATTGCTGATTTAAGATAACATGAAAAAACTGATCGTTCTTTTATTCGGACTAAGCACTGCAGTAAGTGCCCAAAACTATTCTGAGCTAATGGCTAAGTCCATTATGCATACCCACAAAGATTCAATCACAGTGAAACCGGGGAAACCGGCGGGTTGGGATTATGAACAAGGATTGGTATTAAAGGCTTTGGAACATGTCTACCAAAGGACGGGGGACGCAACCTACTTTAACTACATCAAAAAAAACATCGACAGTTTCGTAGATGCGAATGGAAACATCCGCACCTATCATTTCGACGAATACAATTCGGATAACATCACCACGGGTCGAATGCTGCTGTATTTGTACCAAGAATTAGGGGATGAACGCTATAAAAAGGCCGCTGATTTATTGAGAAAGCAGATTACCCAGCAACCGAGAGATGCGGATGGTGGATTTTGGCATAAAAAAAGATACCCGAACCAAATGTGGTTAGACGGCCTTTACATGCTAGAGCCGTTCTATGCTGAATACGGGCAAATTACGAATCAAGACAACTGGGCGGATATCATTAAGCAGTTTCAATTAATGTACAAAGGCGCCATCGACGCTAAAACAGGGCTTTTATTCCACGCTTATGATCAGGCAAAAGCACAACCTTGGGCAGATAAGACTAACGGACATTCCCCTAATTTTTGGGGTCGTTCCATGGGTTGGTACGTGATGGCTTTAGTGGATGTGTTAGATTACATGCCTAAGAACCATCCGTCTAGAAATATCTTAATTCAACAATTAAATCAACTATCCACAGCCATCGCGAAGATCCAAGACCCTACTTCAGGCGTTTGGTATCAGTTACCGGGTTATCCAGGTAAAAAAGGTAACTATTTCGAAGCATCCGCCTCAAATATGTTCGTTTATGCCTTTGCGAAGGGGGTTAGAAAGGGTTATTTACCCGCCTCATTCCGTAAAAACGCAGAAAAAGGATATGCAGGAATCCTGAAGGAATTCGTCACCAAAGATGCAGCAGGTTACATTCATTTAGAGAAAACAGTCACGGTGGGAGGCTTAGGTGGAGTACCTTACCGCGATGGATCGTATGAGTATTACTTGAGTGAGCCATTGCGCACGGATGATTTAAAGGGCGTGGGACCATTCATTTTAGCCTCATTAGAGATGGAGATCGCCAAAGAATTAAGCATTGGCGCCGGCAAAAAGGTAGTCCTAGATTATTTCTTTAACCACGAGACGAAAAACGGCAATCGTTTCCACTACACGTGGGAAGATCGCAAGGACTCCGGTTTCAACCAATGGGGCATCCAATTCGAGCAATTAGGAGCCACTTTAGATACCTTAGGAGTCTCTCCTACCAGGGAGAATCTAAAAGGCGCGTCTGTTTATATCATAGTGGATCCAGATAGCTACAAGGAAACGGCTAAGCCTAATTTCATGACTGCGAAAGCGGCAGATGAAATTGAGGCTTGGGTGAAAGCAGGTGGAAATTTAATCTTGCTGGCTAACGATACGACGAACTGTGAGATACCGCAATTTAATATTTTGGCCAAACGATTCGGCATTGAATTCGTAGCTCCTAACCTGAATTTCGTTCAAGGGCGTAACTGGGAACAAGGTGCGGTGTTAATTCCGGCTGGCAACGAAGTGTTTGACCCGATTAAAAAGGTCTACATCAAAGAGATTACTACGCTAAAATTAAGTGGAAACGCAAAGCCCTTAGTAAATCACCTAGGTTACCCTGTGATGGCAACCGCAAAAGTAGGAAAAGGGAAAGTATTTGCACTAGGTGACCCATGGTTGTACACCGAGTACACGAATAACCGTAGAACTCCTCTGGAATATGAGAATTTCTTAGCTGCTAAGAAGTTAGCGATTTATATGCTAAAGTAATTTTCGCGGAAACTTAAAACCCGTCATTTTTTCGAGGGTTTCCAAAGGCACCGAATAGGTTTGCCAGTTTTTATTCAACTCATGCGCATTAGGAAAGAGTATGCACCAGATTTTGTCTGGTGTGTACACTACTTTCCAGCAATAAGTAGGAACAATCACACCAGAGGCTAATCGATCTTTTACACCTATTCCACCCGAATAAATGAGTAAATTCTGTCCTTTCTTCACGGCTAGTTTGCGGCAATATTCCTCTAACATCTTGAATGGCCCACGATTTAACTCAGGCGTCTGAGGAATCATATTAGACATCAGAAAAGTCTCCTTATTTAAATAGTAAGACGACGTACGATCCTCTGAATTACACAGGTGACCACGATCATACCCCGATCGAGCATAATCTTTTTCATCCACAATCTTAAAGCCGCGTGGAAATGATTCATCTTGAATAAAGCGATCAGTTCTATCCACTGCCCCTACATCACTGGCGGTCAGCGTCCAACCCACCCAATTCGCTCGCCCTTCTACCCCATTATAAGACATCACATATCCCTTCTTTACCGAAAGGTAATTAGTCGTAGAAGCAGTCGAGGCGCCCGAAATATTGGGCACCCCGACCGAAAAAAATACACTAAAAATAAGGTTCAAGAGCATCATTTAGCTCTTTTTTCTAAGTCTGATCGAGTGATATTCATCGTGCGGCCCATCATCTTCGAACCACGATAAGATACAATACGGATTAATTCTGAGTCCTTTGGCACTGCTAGCAAACCAGACGCAACTGGATAATGATTATCTGGATACGAGTTATCAAAACTGTAGTGAATCTTTAATCCCGAGATTTCGTTTTTCAATTCTACAAATAACTCGCCTTTCGCATTCTTAGTCACTTTCACAATCGCCTCGTACATAGACGGCGCATATTTCTTATCTGCCACATCAAAACGTGCCATGTGATCTTCCACCCGGCTAATGAAATTATCCCAATTCTTATTTTCGTTCGGTGACCACAAGGACTCGGAAATAGCCAAAGCACGCGGCCACATCATATATTGCAAATGGCGGTAATTGTACAATTGCTCTGACCACATGTTTGCTTGTCCCCCTTTAACTAATCTAGCATCCACGCCCGCTGGAACCGGATTAAAAGCATACGAATCCGTTAAACGAACAGTTCTATAAACGGGTGGCTCTATGGCTGCATCACCTTGCATTAAATCAACATAGACATTATCATTAGGTGTCATGACTACTTCATGGCCTAACTGAGCCGCTTCTACACCCCCTTTAATGCCACGCCAAGACATAACCGCGGTTGACTTAGGTAATCCTCCACCCTCTAAAATCTCATCCCAGCCTAACATACGCTTACCTTTGGAAGTAATAATCTTTTCTAAACGACGGACAAAATAAGCCTGCACCTCCTGAGAATTCTTCAAACCCTCGCGCGCTCTTAAGGCTAAAATCTCCGGATTCTTATCCCAGTAATTCTTAGGGCACTCATCACCACCCATGTGGATATAGTCATAGGGGAATAAACTAGCGACTTCACCCATCACCTTCTCTAAAAATGTATAGACTTTCTCATTTGCTGGGCACAAAGTATTGTCTTGCAAAGCCTCCGGATGATCGTGAGACCAATCGATGAATGGCTCACCTGAAATCACCTCGTATTTATCGGCTCCCGGAGTACAAGAAAGCTCTGGATAAGATGCAACAGCGGCCATTGAGTGGCCTGGAACATCGATTTCAGGAACAATATTAACAAAACGCTCTTGGCCATATTTGACCAATTCCTTAATGTCCTCTTGGGTATAGAAGCCACCAAAATCACGCGGTTCATTCGGTTCTGGTGTAGAAAATGTGGTAAAACGACCTATTTTCTTCACATTAAACGCTCCCTTTTTTGTCAAATTAGGATAGGATTTAATCTCTATTCTCCAGCCCTCATCATCGGTTAAGTGGAAATGCAAAATGTTGTATTTGTATTCCACCATATCATCGATGAATTTTTTCACATCTTCTTTTGAGAAGAAGTGGCGAGCCACATCGAACATTTGACCACGCCAAGCAAAACGTGGCGTATCTGTAATGTTTGCATAGGGAATCGTCCAATTAACTCCTTTAACGACCGTTTTAGATTCAACTTCTTTAGGTAATAGCTGTAGTAAAGTTTGAATTCCGTAGAACAAACCTGCGGACTTATTCGCCTTAATCATCACCCCGTTTGCATTTACCTGCAAGTCATATCCCTCCGCACCTAATTTTGCGTTGTTCACTAACTGCATTTGAATGGAAGCAGCTCCAGATGATTTAAGGGTAACTGTACGACCTGTTGCCTTTTTTAATTTACCTACCAAAGTCTCATAACCCACTTTCAGTTGAGCATCAGCAGGACCAGAAATCGAAATAGAGGACGGCAATGCGAATTTACCCGCTGGATAAACCGCCTGAGACGGAATTGGAATAATCGAAGGATTTTGAGCAGATGAAACGTAATTGAGGCTTAAACTCAAGCAAATGAGTGTGATGATTTTCTTCATGTAAATAGGATCTTTTATCTAGTTAAAGTTCCACCAAAATGCAGAATATTCCAAATCGTTTTTTTATTTTTGTATACAAAGCATTATATACTAATAACAAAACCATGAATGAATCTGCCACGCTTGCTGCTCAGCAAGTGGAACTCACACACGCTATTGACACAGTTTGGGTGGCCTTATGTGCCGCTCTTATTTTCCAGATGGAAGGGGGATTTGCCCTATTAGAAGCTGGATTTGTCCGCTCTAAGAATGCCATCAGTATTATTGCCAAAGTTATGATCGACATCATCTTTGGCGGAGTTGCTTTCTATTTAGTTGGATTCGGTATCGCCTATGGCAAATCCAATGGCTATTGGGCTTTTGACTCCGGCATCACACAAGGCGATTTAGGTCTAGGTTTGACCATTTCTAATTCCCTTTTCTGGTTCATCCAAATGGGTTTTGCCGTGGCAGCCATTTCAATCGTTTCAGGCGGTGTGGCGGAAAGAATGAAAATGTGGGCGTATGCTATTTATGTTGTAATCTTCAGCGCCGTTTTATATCCATTAGCAGCTAATTGGGTTTGGAATCCGAACGGTTGGTTAGCACTTCGCGGATTTAACGACTTTGCCGGTTCAGCAGCCATTCACGCGATGGGCGGTTTTGCCGCCTTAGCTGGAGCAATCGTTTTAGGGCCCCGCCTAGGAAAATACAACGAAGACGGAACAGCTAACGCGATTCCTGGACATAATTTAACGCTATCCGCAGTGGGTGCCTTTATTCTGTGGTTCGGCTGGTTCGGATTTAACCCCGGTTCTACTTTAGGAGCCGTGGGAAAATGGGATTTAATCGGTTCCGTGGCTACTAACACCTTCTTAGCGTCTGCTGCGGGTGGAATGGCCACGATGTTATACACCTTCATGCGCTACAAGAAAGTAGATATCACGATGGTGATAAACGGGGTTTTAGCCGGTTTAGTAGCTATTACGGCAGGCTGTAACGTGGTTAGCCCTGATTCAGCCTTAATTATCGGTTTCATCGCTGGTACGATTGTTGATATTGCTGTGGTAGTCGTTGATAAAATGAAAGTAGATGATCCAGTGGGTGCTGTAGCGGTGCACGGGGTAAACGGATTCTTTGGAACCATAGCTGTAGGTCTATTCTCCCAAAAGAATGGTCTATTCATCACCGGCGAAAGTGCCCAATTCATCACACAATTAATCGGAGTATCCGTCATCAGTGTTTTCTCTTTTGTATTAACCTATGCCATCTTCCTGGCTTTGAAAAAAACAATGGGAATTCGTTTAAGTCACAAAGCAGAATCGGCGGGTATTGATGCCGTTGAATTTGGAGTAGAAGCCTACACAACTTTTGAATAATAGCTAAATAAACACGATATGAAAAAGGTAGAAGCCATTGTAAAACCATCGAAATTAAAAGCTATTCAGAAAGGCTTGATCGATGCCGATATCCCATGTATGACCGTAGTTCCCGTTCGCGGCGCTGGTTTACAACAAGGATACTCAGAAATATACCGCGGTACAGAGAAGTCGATGATTTTATTGCCAAAGGTGATGATCATCTGTGTCGTAAGCGACGAAAACCTCGAAAAATGCATTGACGTCATCCTAGACAACGCCTCAGAGGGCAATGTGGGAGATGGCAAAATCTTCGTGTACGATGTGCAGGATGCGATCAGGATCCGAACGAGGACGAGGGGGATTGAGGCTATTCGATAAAAATGCAAGGCATTTTTATCGAATAGTAGAGTAGAGAGAGGAGAGTATAGAGAGGAGATAAGAGATAATAGAGTAGAGATAAGAGACAATAGAGTAGAGATAAGAGATAAGAGATTGTAAAGAACCATCTTTACTCTATACTCTACTCTTTACTCTCTAATCTCTAATCTAAAACCTTAACTACGCGAAACCGTGTAAACATTTCTTCGGAATACCATCCTATTTTCCTCGTCTTCTTAATCATGGGTGCATGCTCCTTGCTTTTATAGGCAAAGGAATCCAGGTTTTCTGAGGAGTCCCAAAGACTAAGTGTGGCTTGTTCGATGAGGGGGAATTCGCCTACGCCTTTGGCAAATAATAAGCCTGCTCTGTTTTCCAAATATTTACTGGCATGAGATACGTAAAACCAGAAGATGGGCGATTTATACCAAACGATACTGGCGCGGGTCATCACTAAAAGGGGCCCATTTCCGGGATCTTCCACGATGGAAAAGGGATTCGATCCATTCCAGGTTCCGTGGCCTTTTATGGCGACGACGTCCCAGCCTTTAATAGCAGATGAGTGTGACAAAAGGGTTTTCCAACGTTCGTTCGAATGGAAAAAATGATCAGAGGCTGCTTGGTTTTTGAAAACGCCTAGGAAAGCATAGGAAGAAAAGTCAGGCCAAATAGAGAAGCCGTTGCCCGCGCCTACCCCTAAGTGTTTTGCAAAAGAAAGGCCGTTTGATTGCCATTTTTGGACGAATGAGCGACCCATTTCTGCGAAAGCAAAGCGCTTATTTGAGAAGCCTTCAAAGGATAAAAACCGAATAGAGATAATTTGATCACTCATATTCTCAAATTTAGTTGTTTATTTGAACAATTAAAGGGCTTACAGGGTTTAAAAGACATGAATAAAAAGGGATTTTATTTTAAGGAGTTCGAGGAGAAGAGCATCTCCCCTTTTGATAAGCTTTTCGGGATTTTCAAGGAATTAATCACACACACGTCGGGGGATTTTGATGAGGCAATCGAATGGTTGCGCGAATTAGACAAGGAATACGAGCTGACGGATGAGAATTATACGATTGAGGATTTCATTGAGGACTTAAAGGCGAAAGGCTATATCCGAGAGGAGATAGACGAGAATGGAGGTTCTGGGATGGGGATTACGGCCAAAACAGAGCGAGCGATTCGCCAGACAGCGCTTGAAAATATTTTTGGAAACTTAAATAAAAGTGGATCTGGCAATCACAAGACCAAAGCGTCTGGCCAAGGGGATGAAATGACGGGGGAATTTAGGTCCTATCATTTTGGCGATAGCTTAGAGAAAATCTCCTTAACCGAGAGTTTAAAAAATGCCCAGATTAATCATGGTATAGGCGAATTCGAGTTAACAGAGGATGATTTAGTGGTGGAAGATTCGCAATTCAAGTCGCAGATGAGCACCGTGTTAATGATTGACATCAGCCACTCCATGATTCTCTACGGAGAAGATCGGATCACACCGGCGAAGAAGGTGGCGATGGCTTTGGCAGAACTGATTACAACCCGCTATCCTAAGGATACAATCGATATTTTAGTGTTCGGAAACGATGCCTGGAGCATTTCTATTAAAGATATCCCTTACCTGAAAGTAGGACCTTACCATACGAATACGGTGGCGGGACTGCAATTAGCGATGGATATTCTGCGCCGAAAGCGAAATACCAATAAACAGATATTTATGATTACCGACGGAAAACCGAGCTGTGTTCGGGAAAAAGACGGGACTTATTATATGAATAGTAATGGACTAGATCCGTATGTGACCGAAAAATGTTACACTCAGGCGGCTCAGGCACGTAAACTACACATTCCGATTACCACTTTTATGATTGCCAGGGATTCCTACCTGCAGCAATTTGTCGACAAATTTACCGAAGCAAACCAAGGAAAGGCCTTTTACACGGGTTTGAAGGGCTTAGGGGAAATGATTTTCCAAGATTACGAAACGAATAGAAAGAAAAGACTCAAATAAAATGATCAACAATTTAGGCGAATTAAAGGCTTCAGGCTATACAAGTAAATCGATTAAAGACGAATTAAGGAATAACCTAATCAAGCACATGGAGGCGGGAACGACCGTTTTCGAAGGCGTACACGGTTTTGAAAACTCCGTTATTCCAGAATTAGAGCGCGCAATTTTGTCTCGCCATAATATCAATTTATTGGGTTTAAGAGGTCAGGCAAAAACTCGTTTGGCTCGATTAATGATCAACCTACTAGACGAATACATTCCCTATGTGGCTGGCTCGGAGATTAACGATGATCCGTTAGCACCTATTTCCCGTTTTTCACAGGATTTAATCGCAGCTCAAGGAGATGCAACACCCATTGCGTGGTTGCACCGTTCGGATCGTTTTGCTGAGAAATTAGCGACACCGGATGTGACGGTGGCTGACTTAATTGGTGATGTGGATCCAATTAAGGCGGCGAATTTGAAATTATCGTATGCGGATGACCGCGTGATTCACTTTGGGATGATCCCTCGTGCGAATCGTTGCATCTTCGTGATTAACGAGATTCCAGATTTACAGGCACGTATTCAGGTGGCCTTGTTTAATATTCTTCAAGAAGGTGATATCCAAATACGCGGCTTCAAACTACGTTTACCACTCGATCTACAATTCATTTTCACTGCAAATCCGGAAGATTATACGAACAGAGGAAGCATTGTGACTCCTTTGAAGGATCGAATTGGATCTCAAATTTTGACCCATTACCCAGAGACAATCGCGATTGCGCGCAAAATTTCATCGCAAGAGGCGCGTATTAATGCGGCTCAATCAAATCGCGTTTATGTACCCAACCTAGCATATGATTTATTAGAACAAATCATTTTTGAGGCAAGAGAAAGCGAATATATTGATACCAAAAGTGGCGTCAGCGCTCGTATGAGCATCTCGATGCTAGAAAGTCTAGTAAGCACAGCTGAAAGACGTGCCTTATTAAATCGCGAGAAATCAACAGCAGTCCGCCTAGCAGACTTCATGGGAATCATCCCAGCCATCACAGGTAAAGTGGAATTAGTGTATGAAGGCGAACAAGAAGGTGCGGCATTCGTTGCCGAGCAATTAATCGGTTCCGCGATTAAATCTTTCTTCCCTGGCTTGTTCCCTAAAATAGAAAAGCTTTCAAAGAAGATTGAAGAAAGTCCTTATGCTACTTTAATGGAAGCAGTTTATGCAGAAGGCGGGGTTGTGTTATACGATGAGTGTAACGCAGCGGATTATGCTTCTACGTTAAATGATATCAAGCCTTTGAATGAATTGATTAAGAAATACCAGCCTGATTATGCCAAAGAGGATACGCTATTCTTGAAGGAATTCGTGTTGTGGGCGTTGGCGGAGTATCAGAAGTTGGGGAAGGAGAGACTGACTGATGGTTTTAAGTTTAATGATCTATTTTGAACTTCGTAAAGCATAAAGTATAAAGCACAAAGAATAAAGGCTGATTTCTACCCACCATTCTTAAAAATGGCCTACGTCATATTTTTTACGAATGGTAAGTAGCAATCTCCACCTATTATCTCTAATTTATACTCTATAATCTATTATCTCTAATCTGTTAAAACGTACTATAAATAAAGAAAACGATTTTCGTTCTCTTTTTTTATGCCTACTTTATTCTTTGTGCTTTATGCTCTATTCTTTGGCAAATAAGGATTGCTTTGCAATCCTTATTTGCCAATACAGAACTTCCCGAAGATATTCTTCAGCAAATCGTCATTCGAGATCTGACCCGTAATTTCACCTAGATGATGAAGGGCGTAGCGAAGGTCTTGTGCGATGAGATCGCCAGTTAAACCTGTCTTTAATGCTGCAAGAACTCCTTCTAGCGTTTCTTGCGTTTGTAATAGTTGTTGGTAATGGCGAAGATTCGTCACTAAAGTTCCGTTAGTGCTTACTTGATCTAAACCAATCACGTCTAACAAGGCAGTTTCGAGGTCGTTAAGCCCGTCACGGTTCTTAGCGGAGATGGGTATTAAATCTGGGATGGCCTCATGAAATTCAGACAGGTCAGCAATCTGATCCACCTTGTTCAACAACTTAATCACCGGAATATCCAGCTGGCCTAAAGCTTCCACACCTTTAGCGAGTCCTTCAGGCGTTTCAGACGTAGCATCCGCCATATAAATCACCACCTGCGCCTTTTTCACCCACGCCTGTGTTCTTTCCACACCGAGTGCTTCGATAACATCTGTTGTCTCGCGTAATCCAGCCGTATCTACTAAGCGAAATTTGATTCCGCCTAACGTCCATTCATCCTCTAGGCTATCGCGCGTCGTTCCAGCTATATCAGAAACAATCGCTCTATCCTCGTTTAATAAGGCATTTAATAAGGTCGATTTCCCGGCATTGGGTTTACCTACAATAACGGTGGCCACACCATTTTTTACAGCGTTACCTGTTCTGAAACTGGCAACTAAAGGACGAATATTCGCTAATAATTGATTCACCAGATCTTCTAAATCTTTACGATCCGCGAATTCTACGTCTTCCTCACCGAAGTCTAATTCGAGTTCGATTAGTGAGGCAAAATGGATTAATTCTTCGCGTAAAACGGCAAGTTCTTTCGAGAAACCTCCGCGCAATTGATGTAATGCGGCATTTTGAGCAGCTGCGGAATCGGCAGCGATGACATCTGCCACGGCTTCAGCTTGTGTTAGGTCGAAGGCGCCATTTAGGAAGGCGCGCTGGGTGAATTCGCCGGGGCGAGCGAAGCGAGCCCCCTGTTCTACAAACAATTGAAGGATACTCTCTTGGATGAAAGGGGATCCGTGGCAGGAAATTTCGACTACGTTCTCTTTCGTGTATGAACGAGGAGCAATGTATAAACTAGCAACCACTTCGTCATAGACACGCCCAGCTGACTCAATACGACCATAATGAATCGTGTGAGAAGCTTGGGTGGAAAGATCTTTGGGCTTAAACACGGCGTTCACGATCTCGATCGCTCGATCTCCTGAAAGACGTATTACCCCGATCGCTCCTACCCCTGCGGGCGTCGCTAGGGCGACAATAGTATCGCTAAAATTCATGAATTACAGTAAGTTCGTCAATTTCATAGCGACAGACATATCGCCAGAGATTTTCACTTTTCCTGTCATTACAGCCATCATAGAATTCAACTCACCGTTTAAAATGGAAGTGAATGTCTCTTCTGTGGTAGAGATGGTGCAATCTGAATCTAAATTCTCGTTTGAAACGGATCCATCCGCTCCTACTACAATGATTCCGCCTGGGAAAGCAAATTTAAAGGAAACGCCTTGACCGCCTTTTTGGGCAGCTAAAGCAACAATGCGATCGTTGATTTCTTGAAATGTCATGTTATAAAAATTTGAAGAACAAAATTAATTCATTTTCACCAAACTACACGTTTCGATGGCAAATTGAGGTAAAATCACAAAAGGTACATTGATCTAAATTGGCTGTTTTTTCGAATACCGTTTCTTCAGAAACTAATTCATCCACCCAATGTTTAATCAATGCGTTCGATTCTTGTATAAAAGCAGTTTCCGGTTCCCCCTCACTAAACTCAAGCGGCGAACTAATTAATTGATCTTTAAAATTTCGAAAAGAAATTATACCTGGTTCGATCGTAAGCCTTTCGGAGGCTAAGCCTTTTAGGGGCTCTATTCGATCCTCAGGTGCTTTTTGTAATTCCATTTTCACTAAAAACTTATACATCCACAACTGGAATAGTTTAGTTTTTAGTTCTTTATCTTGAAGAGTTTCGGCTAAGCTTTCACCCGCTTTGACATCTTTTTTCTCCACCTTGCCCGTTTTATAATCGACGATTCGCAAAACAGAATCCCCTTTCAGATCGATTCGATCGATTCGACCTTTCATCTTAACTGGCCACATCTCTGATCCAACCGGAATCATGACGGTGGTCTCCAGCTTTTGTTCTACTGCGAGTAATTTTATGCGCTCCGAATACCAGGTACTAGATTGCTCAAAATAGCTTCCTAACAAGGTTTTGGCCACATCCTGCAACACATAATTAAACCCTTTCTCCACTTCAAAATTTCCCTCTTTCTCCCGGATTTCAGCCATGGCTTGTGTTAATAAGGGCTCTATGAGCGCCTTTTTTTCTTTGACAGAAAGCCCATCTTCCCAGCCCCCTGCTTCTATCAACTGAGAATCGACTAATTCTAACACTTTATGTAGCCAGGTGCCAAACACATCGGCCCCCATCTCATCCTCCCGTTGTTTCTCCTGTTGGAGGTTCACAATTTGGGAGAAATAATACTTCAACGAACAGCTCGCAAACATGGCAACAGAAGACGGAGAAAATCCTCTGTTCTCGAGGATATCTTTAATCTGAGCAATTAATTCCGGCGTTTTCTCGATGCGAAGTTCGACCTCCTCTTCTACTACCTGATCCGCATTAAATTGAATAGCCGGCTCAATAAGCTCCAAATTAGGATTCAACTTTGACCAATCAAATCGGATTTGTCGAATAAATCGACTGACTTCTGCTGACGACGATTCATTTTGAACGTAAACTAGAACGGCCTCTTTAGGACGTTGCAGTAAACGGTAAAAGTGGTAACTCGTTACGGCATCCGCCTGGGTAAAAGTAGGCAAAGAGAAGGCAGACATATTAGCAATGTCCACCGGAATCAAACTTTCACGCTTCCGTGTTCCCGGCAAACTTCCCTCATTCAGCGATAAAACAATCACTCGATCAAAATCCAAGGTACGGGTCTCTAATAAACCCATCACATGAAGCGAACGGTTTTCTGCACCTTCAAATGTCATCTTCTGCTGCTGCAACAGCTGCTTGCAAAGTGCCTGACCACTTTTAACCGAAATAAATGCATGAGTGGTGGCTAATTCCTCTAACTTATCTAAAACAGTTAATGCTTGCAAGATAGCCTGCGACTCCGCATCCCAATCCTCCTTTTCTGTCTTGTACAAGATATCTGTAAGCAAACGAATGAGCGTTTGTAGACACACCAGAAAACTAGATTGAGCCGAAATAAAGATATTTCCTCCCGCCGGAACTTGAGCTAAATATAAATCCGTTTCCTTCCAGGAAGGCACCTTGATGGCATGCATTAAGGGATGCTCTTTCAACGATTTAACTAGACTAACGGGGTATTTTTCTAAAGGCACTAATGACCACCAAAGCTCAATCAACGAAAATACCTGGGACTTCTTCAACGAATATCCCATCGTAATATTCAATCGATCCTTGAACTCCCCTAAATAGGGCATCAACGAGTCCAATAGACTTTCATCGCCTAATACCAAAGCCACCTGTTCAAGATCTCCATGCTCCTCCTGCCACGCTCTTATTTGTTCTATAGCCACAAAAATTTGGGCTGAGGGATTCGCTAAACCGATAATTTCCACTCGTTTGGGCTTATCCAGTAAATCCCGCTCCATCCAATGAAAGGCTCCACGGGATAAATAAGCAGGATTACCCGGATTAGAATAATCCCTTAACCAATTTCCCGCCCGATGGTACCTGTTTTTCAGGTAATATTCATCCACATCCCAAAGCGTCTGCGCCACATTCTCCCGTAATAGCAAACGAATGATCGTCTCCTCGGATTTGGACAGCGCATTAAAACCAACAAAATAAATCTGCTTAAACCCCAGTGACTTACCCGCCTCTAAAAGTTCCACTAATTTTCGATAGGCTAAACCTCGGTAGGTGGTCCCTTTAACTTCTAACCTGCTTTTAAGGCGAATATAGACCTCTAAAAGAGAGTCATATAACTTGAAATAAGCCTGCGTATTCGGGGTAATCCAAGTATCAGCCTGCTCCTGTCCATATTCCTGGCCCCAGCGTTCAATCGACTTTGCTTCTGAGAGAAAGGTAAATAAAGACGAGGGATCGACTAAATAGAGATCGAGGGTATCGAAATCCTTTAACATCATCTGACCCCAGGTGGCAAATCGGTCAAAGTCGGTGTTAGGATCAACCTCCTTAAAACAAGCATACGCTTCAAACAACAAATCAATCGGATCCTCAAGAACGGAATCCGTCATTTGCAGGGCAAATTCTTCAATTGTAAAAAAGGACGGGGATAGAAAAGGCCTATCCCCCCTAATCGCTAATTCCTTCTTTAGGTAAAGAATACCCCGTTGAGAGGGCATTACGACAGCGATATCTTTCAGCTCATCCATACCATGGGACTGAAAAAGATGATCTGCTGTTTTACCTAAAAATGTCTGCATTACAGATTTCCCTTTTTCATTTCTTTTACTGCAAAATCAACCGCGCGCGCCGTGAAGGCCATATACGTTAACGAAGGATTTTGAGTAGAAGTAGAGGTCATACAAGCCCCGTCCGTCACGAAAACGTTCTTTACGTGGTGCATTTGGTTCCACTTATTTAAAAGCGAGGTCTTCGGATCTGAACCCATGCGAACCCCACCCATTTCGTGAATATCTAATCCTGCAGGTGCATGGGTATCACGGGTTTTGATATTCTTAAAGCCCGCTTTCTCATACATTTCTGTGAATTGATCGATAAAATCTTTCACCATCAAATCATCGTTATTATCGTAACTCACATCCATGTGCAATAATGGCATTCCCCAGTCATCTTTTTTCGTAGCGTCCAAAGTCACTTTGTTACTTTCCTTCGGAATCGTTTCCCCCATCATGTGCGATCCAGCGTACCAGTTCGACCATTTCGGATTTAATAACGAATTCTTCAAGCTTTCACCTACGGAACTTTGGTCCGCATGCGTTCCTCTTCCCCCACTCATTCCCGCCGCATACCCACGCAAGAAGTTCGTTTCTTGCTTATAAAGATTCCTAAAACGCGGGATATAACCTGAATTAGGGCGTCCACCAGCAGTTTTATAGTCTAAATATCCTTCGTATTCCGCCGATAAAGAGGCTCTATAATTATGGAAGGCAACATGCGTTCCTAACAATCCACTGTCGTTTCCTAATCCATTCGGGAAACGAGAGGACTTCGAGTTCAATAAAATCAAATTCGTATTGATCGCCGCAGCCGTCACAAAGATCACTTTTGCGTAATATTCTACCATTTCTTTCGTATGCGCATCTACGACACGAACCCCTACCGCTTTCTGTTTCTTCTCATCATAAATGATCGAATGAACCACTGAATCCGTTCTCAGGGTCATATTTCCTGTCTTAGCAGCCCAAGGCAAAGTAGACGAGTTTGCACTGAAATAACCGCCGTAAGGACAACCCCTTTGGCATAAATTACGACCCAAACACGTTCCACGACCTTGCTTAAAGTGAATCTCACGCGGCTCCGTTAAGTGAGCACAACGACCAATAATCACGTGACGATCGGAATACAATCGCTTCATCTCTTTTTGGAAATGTTTCTCTACACAAGTCAACTCCATCGGTGGTAAAAAATCCCCATCCGGTAAAGAGTCTAAACCATCCTTATTCCCTGAAATTCCCGCGAAATGCTCCACATAAGAATACCAAGGATCAATTTCTTTATAGGTTATAGGCCAAGGCACCGCGAATCCATCGCGCGCTGGACCATCAAAATCAAGCTGAGACCAGCGTTGCGTCTGGCGCGCCCACATAAGCGATTTACCGCCCGTTTGGTAGCCACGAATCCAGTCAAATGGTTTGTCTTGAATGTAAGGATGCTCTTTATCTTTGACAAAAAAGTGCTTTGCATCTTCTCTAAAGGCATAACATTTCGAAATGATCGGATTCTCCGCTATTTCCTCTTTGGTTAATTGTCCGCGGTGTTCGAACTCCCAAGGGCTCATCAACGTCGTAGGATAATCCTCATTATGTCCCACTTTGCGCCCTCTTTCGAGCACTAAAGTTTTAATGCCTTTATCACAAAATTCTTTCGCAGCCCAGCCGCCCGCCATACCGGATCCGATTACGATCGCTCCATAGGTACGCTTCTCCGCATTAGTTAAAATATTCATACGTAGGTTTATTTTTTAATAGGTTCGCAGCCATTGAAAAATCCAGGAGCCATCACATAGTTTAAGTGATTTACCATCACATACTCGGTCGTCATATAGCCACGAATGGTTAGTCCTTTTAGGGTTGCCATTGCTTTCTGAGCATCGGAACCCATTTTCCCTTTTTCAATTTGGAAGAATAATTGTTCTTTCTCTGACTCAGATACTTTGTCAATCGCAGGTAAAGCAGCCAATACTTTCGTTAATGAGGCTGAAGTAGACGGCTCATAACAATCGCGAAGCATCACTTTCACAAAGGCAGGAACGCCTAAGGAAACGGCTCCAGGAATACTAGATTCAGGGATAATAACCCCCATCCAATTGTTTAACAAGATATCTTGATCTGCAGTCCATTGAATAGCTGGTGCATCAGCTGCTTTCAAGTCAGTAAAAACGACACTGCCTAACGTAGCTAATGCCATTCCTTTCACCCAATTTCTACGCGAAATCGTTTTCATATTTTATGTAGGTTTAAACTAATTAATCAAAAAGTAACCACCGAACGCCGAATCCAAAAGAACGGCCCATCGCTGGATGTAAATAAGCAGTATAATAATTCGAATTTAATAATCCCTGCGTAACATTCTGCATTTTAAAGAAAAGTCGAACGCGATTAATGCGCAAAGACACATAAGGATCCGCCTGCAAAAATGCAGGTATTTCATAGCGATCTTGCAAGTGATATTGTTGCATAACGGGCATATAGGCATCAGCAAAATAAGCCGATTGATGCTGTAAATCCACCCCAAACTGCATATACAATAACTTTTTATACTGCACATTGAGCGCAAAATTCGCATTCGCCACTAAACTAGGCATTCGAATCACATCAGGTCCAGTCTTCGTATTCGCTAAGACTAAGGCTGACCATTCAAATCGTTTATAAGTCCCACCGGCAGAAAAACCTGTCCTAAACACACCAATAGCTGTAGCCGTCTGTCTTGCCGTCACTAAAGTATCGAAATAGATATATTTCGCGATACGCTGAATGGTGGCAGTAGGCCGGAAATAGAGGCTTTTGTTTTTCAGTTCAATCGAGCCTGTTAGCTCATCAAAAAGCATATTATCAAACGATTTATCCCATCGAAACGACGCATTATGAGCCCAATTTTGTGCGACAGATGGACTAATCGATGTCCGACTAGCCTTTACCTGAAAAAAGGGAGAAATAAAGTTTGCTTGCAGGCGGTAATCCGAACCGAGTAAGTATTCAGCATCAGCCGTAAAATCAATTTTGTCGTTAAATTTTTGTTGTAAAAACAAGCCTACATAATTCTCTAATCGATTTTTACGCATGGAAGCCATCGGATTATTCACATCCCAATACCTTTGTTTAAAATAAGTTCGGTACGTAAATCCACGGAAAATACCTTTAATTCCAGTCTGGTGCGAATAAGACTGCCATTGGTTTTCATTGTACAAAGAATCCGTCTGCTGTGTGAAATTTTTCGGGTAAAACAGAGTGGAAAGATTCGTTAAAAAGTCTTTATCTTTAAATTTTGCCGTCCTGTTTTCTACATCAATACGTTGGAAAAATTGCAATCCTTTAAAGCCAATAAACTCATGGTAAAAATGGAATTTGATAAAAGCATCCGTTGTTTGCGCGCCTGAATTCGAAAAAAGTGCCCCATTATCCGAGTATTTCAACGCAGTCGTGGGATCTAAGCCGTTTAATAATTGAATACCCCCTTGATCTTGCACTAAATGATCAAAATAATTAAAGTGTGATAATAAGCGGTAGCGATTATTTCGCGTTCTAAAATTAGTTTGTAAGATGACGCCCCACTGTTCTGTCAGTGTTTGGTTCCCCGTTTTGTATTTCTGATCCGTTAAAAATTTATCTGAAACCTGCCGCTGAATTTCAAAACCGATGTTCCACAAAGAATCCACATTACGAGAAAATGTGAAATTCAAACGCGTCTGCCCCCCCGCGCCTAAATAATATTCTACATCCGAATAAGGTGATTTTGTTTGGTAATACTTGACCTCATCGGTCTTGAAGGCATAGGGCATAAAAGCCGTGTAGCCTAATTGAGAGCCGATCTGATCTGGACGCTTGACAAAGATATTTCGCACTGCAGTCCCTTCATTTCCTAAATTAGCGGTCAAAAAGCTAGCTCTTTCTTGAAATAAATACCGGTGAAATAAATGCAAGCTTGTATCCACTGAACTTTTTACACCCCTCCCATTTAACACATCTTCCTCCACGAAATACGACATGGTAGAAGGTCCATAAATCATCTTAGTAGAATCATCTAATGCGGCTCTACCTGATTTACCGTTCGATAAAGTCTTCGTGGCATTCGGGTTTGTCGGTGCCATCGGGTCAGGAAAGCCACTTTGATTGCCCGCAGCCGGCAAAGTAGGACGCGTCCTCTGAGCGAAAACCGGCGAAATGCCGAATAAAACAAGAAATAAAAACAGTCTATAATTCACCCTACAAATTTAGTTTTTTCCTAACCAGTCCCAAAACTGCTCTTCCTGATCGATGAAATACATTTCCATCGGTAAATAGTATAAATGATTCTCTAAATTAGGCAACAGCCTTAAATGAGATTGCAAGCGCACATAATCCTTGTGTGTGGTCAAAAAGCCTTCATCACCGGCCATACTCTTAGCCTGCTGCTCTAAATCTGATAATTCAATATCCGTAAATACGTGGTGATCTTTATAAATAACCTCCTCTTGAATAGATCCAAATCTAGCCGCTGCCTCAAAAAATGGATTTGGATCCGCAATTCCAGCGAACAAAGACCATTTTGAGGGCAAATGTTCCCTGGGTCCCACCGGTTTAGCATAGCGAACACTCGTATAAAAAATAGGCTTTTCTTCTTTCGAATTCCTCAAAACACCCTGTGCAAAATTCGATTTCTGCTCTTTCGTTAAAATAGACGGACAACGGGTAACAATAACCGCATCCGCTCTCGAAATTCCCGTGGCAGACTCTCTCAAACGTCCATGAGGCATCAAGGAATCTTGGTAAAAGGGCTTTGAAAACGTAGAACAAACTAAATTAAGTGACGCTTTTATCGATCTATGTTGAAAGGCATCATCTAAAAACAACACGTCCACCGCCGGCATCTGCTGAACTCCTTTCACTCGGTCTTCACAAACCACTACAGGTAGCTCAGGAAATAAGATTTTATAGGCCAAAGGCTCATCTCCCACCTCATCCGCCGTCGAATCTACCTTTACATCGATATAACCCTTCGTTTTTCGACCATACCCCCGACTCAAAATAGCTAAGCGATCATCCCCGCGCCAATTTTGGACCAAATAACTCACTAAAGGACTCTTCCCGGTTCCACCTACCGCTAGATTACCCACACAAATAATCCGAGGCTTTTCAAACGAGGTCGACGCTAAAATACCCCAGTCAAAAAGCTTATTGCGGACAAGGGTAATCAGGTCAAAAAGGACAGACGGAAGGACGGTAATTAAAGTCTTCATATAATAACCTTAAAGCTAAAAATAATACGGGAGGGCACAAAATCGAATAGAAAATAATAAATTGCATCATGTCAAAAATTAGCCTTCGATTTATTCCCCACGAACTACAATTTCACTTCGAAGCAGGTACCTCCCGAGGTGTCCTGACGAAAAAAAAGTCGTATTTCGTCGAATTATCCGATGGCAATAAACGCGGCATAGGCGAGGCAGGACCCTTAGCAGGCCTGAGTCCTGAATTTTCGGATGACTGCAGCGCTGCCTTCGAGAGCGCTTTGCAGCCTTTTCAAGGTCTAGAACTCCCAGCTGATATCGCTGATTGGGTGAATGAAATTCCCTTCGATCAACCGTCCTTTCGCTTCGCTTTAGAGACTGCTTACCACGATTTAGTCGCTCCTTTTTCAAATGAATTTGCCCGTGGCCTTCAATCCACTCCCATAAACGGCCTCATTTGGATGGGATCCGCCGAGTTCATGCGCGCGCAAATCGAGCAAAAATTAGCTCAAGGCTATAGCTGCTTAAAACTCAAGATAGGCGCGATTGATTTTGACACTGAACTTTCACTCCTAAAAAGCATCCGTTCCCGCTTCACTGCTGAACAACTAATTCTACGTGTAGATGCAAACGGGGCCTTTTCTGCTTCCGATGCGCCTTTCAAATTGGAAAAATTAGCTGCCTACGACCTGCATTCTATCGAGCAACCCATTCAGGCCGGACATCCCGAGGAAATGCGGAAACTGGTCGCTCAACAAATTCTTCCCATCGCTTTGGATGAGGAATTGATCGGGATGCAGGATAAATCCATCGCGTCCTTCATCAATCCGGATTACATCATTCTAAAGCCTAGTTTTTTAGGGGGAATCCAAGCAACACGTGATTGGATATCCTGGGCAACCGAAAAAGGGAAAGATTGGTGGATAACGTCCGCTTTGGAATCTAACATCGGTTTACAAGCTATCGCCCAGTTTACAGGCGATTATGACATTAAAATACCGCAGGGATTAGGTACAGGTCAATTATATACCAACAATTTTAGCTCAGGTCTATCGATTGCAAAAGGAAATATTAGTTTTGACCCCTCATTTCCAAGGGAATCTCCGTTTCAGAACTTATCTTTGTAAAAAATAAGAATTTATATGAATACGATTGACGAGGCGATGATCGCCATTTTAGAAAAGCGATTAGAATTAAGTAAATTAAATTACTCGGATGACACGTATGATGATGTAGAAGAGATGCTACATGATTTGGAAGATGATTTCAACGAAAAATACGGCGATCAATTAGAGGATATCCTTGAAAAGGTTCACTTAAAGCATTGCCCAGAATCAGATGTATTATTGCCTACGGCTTATCTAGCGAAGAAATTCGTAGAAACAGAGGACGGCGAAATTGAAATAGGTAAAAAAGAAGGGGTTGAAGTAGAATGGATCGAGGATCCCGTTGCGAATGCCCGTTTAGTATTGCTACCCGCTCCCACCCGCGTATTGTTAATGACTCCGAAAGGAATCGATATTGTCTGGGAAGCAGAATAAAAAAAGGGGCTCATCTAAACTGAGCCCCTTTTTTTATATCCAATCGATTCCTTTTTTCAACAAATCAAAAGTTTTCTGACCCGCTGGAAAAACCTTCGGATCGTACATGTATTCCCAAGCAGCCATCGGAGGCAAACTCATTAAAATCGACTCGGTCCGACCATTTGTTTCTAAACCAAACTTCGTTCCTCTATCATGTACTAAATTGAATTCTACATACCTCCCACGTCGAATATATTGGAATTCTTTTTCTGCCTGAGTGTATGCCGTAGTCGCATTTAGCCGCATTAAATGACTGTAAATAGGCTCGAAGGATTCACCCACCGCTTTAACAAATTCAAAAACCGTTTCTTTATCGCCTTTGATGTAATCGAAAAAGATACCGCCTATACCGCGGGTCTCTTCGCGATGCGGACTATAAAAATAATCATCCGCCCAGTTCTTGTATTTCGGATAATAACTAGGGTCAAAGCGATCACAAACCGCTTTTAACTGCTCATGAAACCATTTAGCTTGCTCTGGAATGATAATATGTGGTGTCAGATCAATACCTCCTCCAAACCAAAATTCTCCATTACTCAACTCAAAATACCGTACATTCATGTGAATGATGGGCACCCAAGGATTCTCAGGATGCATCACAATGGAAACTCCTGTTGCAAAGAATTCTACTTCTTCAGTCACATTCAGACTCGTGACCATCTTAGGATGCAAAGGACCTTCAACGGCAGAAAAATTAACTCCGCCTTTTTCTAAAATAGCTCCATTAGCGATAACTCGAGTTCTTCCGCCACCACCTTCAGCCCGTTTCCAATTATCTTCTTTAAACGAAGCTAATCCATCTGTCGCAGCTATTCCCGCACAAATTTTATCCTGTAAACCTTGAAAATAGGCCGCAATTGTCTGTTTATCCATTTTTTACTGAGGGGAACCTGACGAATCGGTTGTGACTTCGCCTGACTGATCAATTAAGGCATTTAAGGAATCTAATTCTGAATCGGACACCACTAACGAATCCGATAATTCAGCACTTCCGTTCGAGCAATCAAAATCTTTCTTAACCACCCGTCTATCCAACTTATCAAAAGCTTGAGGTCGGTATTGAGCTAACATCGGATCCTTGACTACTTTAATCATAAAGCGCTTAAATATAGGTAAAGCCGTTTTCGATCCCTCTCCTAAAGCACCTGTCCTAAAGTGAATAGAACGATCGTCTCCACCTACCCAAACACCCGAAATCAAATTATGCGACATCCCTATAAACCAACCATCTGAGTGATTAGAAGTGGTTCCCGTTTTACCGGCAAAAACATGGGCATAGCGATTGTCTTTAGGCAATAATATATCCCCCTCGCCATATAACAAGGAACTTCCCGTTCCACCTCCATGCACCACACCCTCTAACATAAATCGCACTAATTGAGCCGATTCTTTACGAATAACTTGTTCCATGGTAGGCTCAAAACGTTGTAATACTTTGCCGTTTTGGTCTTTAATCTCTTGTACTAACATAGGCTCCACATGCATCCCTTCATTAATAAAGGCTGAATAAGCACCGATCATTTCGTACAAGGTTACATCAAATGAACCTAAACCAATAGACGCTTTCGGTTGAAGGGGACTTTTTATACCCATTTTTTGGGCATAATACATGACCGTATCAGCTCCCACATCATTCGTCAGTCGAGCCGTAATGGAATTAATTGAGCTTGCTAAAGCTCTTTTAAGCGGCATTTCCCTTCCTGAGAAACTACCGTTAGCATTACCCGGCCGCCACATTTCCATTTCACCCTTCTCATTCTCCACTTCCACTTGGAATGATTCATCTCTCATCGTGTAGCATGGGGACAAATCCTTCGGTCCATCAATCGCCGCCGTATAAACAAATGGCTTAAAGGTGGAGCCTGGTTGACGGCGACCCTGCTTTACGTGATCGTATTTAAAATACTTGAAATCTAAACCACCCACCCAAGCTTTAATGTGACCGGTGTAAGGATCCATGGTCATCATTCCGGCCTGAAGGAACTTTTTATAGTATTGAATGGAGTCATATGAACTCATCGTACGCTTTTCCTCTCCCATGGAATTGCGGGAATACACCCACATTTCACGCTTGACATCTTTCATGTAATGCTTGATGGAATCAGGGCTTTTAGGGAATCGAGCCGCTAAATACTTATAATATTCAGTTCGTTTCGCAACCGTATCAATGAATCCAGGAATTTCTTTGCCACTTTCACCTACCCAAGGATTTTGATTTGACCAGTGGTTATCAAAGGTTTTTTGGGTAGATCGCATCCCCTCTTCGACTGATTCCTCCGCGTAAATCTGCATTTTGGAATCAATCGTCGTGACAATTTTCAAACCGTCACGGTACAAATCCAATTCGATATCGTTCTTTTCTGCCCACTCATTGAGGTATTTCGCTACGGCAACTTTGAAATAATTCCCAGTACCATCGTAAGGGGATTCCTCATTTTCATGCAATTCAATAGGCAATACCGCTAACGAATCAAAATCAACTTTACGCAAATAGCCGGCTTTAACCATTTGGGCTAAAACGACATTTCTACGTTTCCATGCTTTGTTTTCTGCCAAAGGTTTTCCAATATACCGCTTCGGATTATAGGTCGTCGTAGCTTTCTGTAAGCCTACTAAAATAGCAGCTTCTTGTATATTCAGACTGTCTGGTGTAGTGTTAAAATAAGCTTTAGAAGCCACCTTAATACCATACGCATTATTTCCGTAATCTACTGTGTTCAAATACCAAAGAATAATTTCATCCTTCGTATAAAAACGTTCTAATTTGATAGCAGTGACCCATTCTTTGGACTTATAAATCAATTTATTCAATCCCGGTATATAGCCTAAAATACCCGTTTTTGCGAATCCTTTCTTCGTCCGCGTCTTAAACAAATTCTTTGCTAACTGCTGGGAAATGGTACTTCCCCCCCCACGATCGCCCCCTTTCACGATACCCATGATAACCCCAGCCCAGGCTTGAAAATCAATCCCTGTATGCTGGTAAAAACGTACATCTTCTGTGGCCACTAAAGCCTTCACGAGGTAAGGAGAAATCTGCTTGAAATCGCGGATAGGCGTTCTGTTTTCCGCAAAGAACTTCCCTAACAAGACGCCATCAGCCGAATAAATCTCAGAGGCTTGTGAAAGTTTCGGATTTTGTAAATCATCCACACTTGGCATTTCTCCCGTTAAAAAGAAGAAATTAGTTTCGACCACAAATAAATAGATGAGAACAAATAAGGACGTTTTGAAGAATACACGGTAAATACGTACGACTGGCTTATAATAAGGGGAGGTTTTATCTACTTTGGAATCATAAAATCCCTGAATTTTGCGGCCCTGTGTTTGAATAAACACTTGACCGAGGACCGCATATCCGACACAAATACTGTAGATACGCTCGCCTACCACTTTTTTAAAGCCGGCTAAAAATAGCAATCCCAAACCCACTGCTTTCGCCCAAACAAAAGCTTTTATTTGCGCATATTTCTCTTTGATGAATGCTAGCATGTTAGTCTATCTCTAATTTTTCCAAGATACTCATTAAATCAGAAAAATCGCGAAAACCGGGACGGTCTTCTTTTCCTGCAGTTAAACCAATCCCCTGAATAGAGGTTTGCTCCACCCACTCCGTTAAATCATACTCTGGTATATCTAAACCTAAAATGATAGGGTACTGAGCCGCCCAAATTTCGATCGAAGATTCCATTCCTTGAAGTGATTCAGGTCCATCACCTATCAATAAAAAATGACTCACATAAGGTGCCGCAGAGGCAAATAAGGAGGGCAAATTATCTGTATCGATGTTTACACGCAGAATTTTAGGTAATGCAATTTCTTGAATCAACACCAGATTGACTTTCGAATCAATCTCAATCGCATCGGGTTGATGTGAGGCAACAAGCGCCTTTATTTCCTCCGGTTTTAATCCCACACACTCGCCTACAATCTGAACGCCAGCTAACCAGTTTCTAATCTCTACTAATTTTTCTACTGGCATAGTTAAAGGAAAACCCAACCACTCTACTCCCATTCCCGCACAATACCGCGCATCTGAGAGATTTTCAATCGAACTGACTTTAACTTTCGTTTTTAACATAGACGGCTTTTGTATAGTAGAGCAAAAATACGCTTTGTGCACGTATTTACAAAGATTAGCCGTAACTTGCGGCATAATTTCGTCAGGCATTGAACCTGAGCAGTAAATATGGAGAAAAAAGGACGCGTCTTAGTCGCTATGAGCGGCGGAATCGACAGCTCGGTCGCAGCTGTTTTACTTCACGAACAAGGTTACGAGGTTATCGGTATGACTATGAAAACATGGGATTACGCGAGCTCAGGTGGCGATAAAAAGGAAACAGGTTGTTGTTCTTTGGATTCCATCAATGATGCGCGACATATCGCGGTTTCCCTTGGATTCCCCCATTATATTTTAGATATCAGAGAAGAATTCGGCGATTCGGTCATCGATTACTTCACAAATGAATACATCGAAGGTCGCACGCCTAATCCTTGCGTCATGTGCAATACCCACATTAAATGGGATGCTTTGTTACGCCGAGCAGATCAATTAGGCTGTGAATTCATCGCTACCGGTCATTATGCGCAGATCCGTGAGGAGAATGGCCGTCATATTATTTCCAAAGGCGTTGACGTTTTGAAGGATCAGAGTTATGTACTTTGGGGCGTTTCTCAGGAAAGCCTAGCAAGAACTATTTTACCTTTAGGTCACTTAACAAAGGCCCGGATTCGCGAAATGGCTACAGAGCGCGGATTCGTCGATTTAGTCAATAAATCGGAGAGTTATGAGATCTGTTTCGTGCCGGATAACGATTACCGCGGATTCTTGAAAAGACGGGTTCCTGAATTAGAAGAGCAAGTTAAAGGCGGTAATTTCATCGATACGGAAGGTAAAATCATTGGTAAACACGAGGGTTATCCTTTTTATACAGTAGGCCAAAGAAAAGGCTTAGGAAAAGCGTTCGGCTATCCAGCCTTCGTAATTGAAATACGTAAAGAAACCAATGAAGTGGTCATCGGTAAAGTAGAAGATTTAAATCGTACCGGTATGTGGGTAGGTCAATTAAATCTTCAGAAATACGCATCCATTCCTGCGGAAGGAATTGAAACCGTAACGAAAGTTCGCTATAAAGATGCGGGGACCGCTGGACATGTAGAGCAACAAGGAGATCGCATAAAAGTCGATTTTGCTTTCGATGTGTCTGGTATCGCTCCTGGTCAAGCAGCCGTATTTTACGAAGGCGATGATGTCGTGGGTGGTGGTTGGATCTTAAAGTCTTACCAGAAAGGAAGCGTATTCGAAAATATTCAATCCTTCCAGACTACTTAATTTTCTGATGAATGCGGGGCATTTGAATCAGCTCCATATCATAGATACGTTTCCCATCAATTTTGAATTGCAGGGCGGTTTGCTCTTGGTGAAAACCATGCTGACCTGCGGCTCCAGGGTTTAGAAATAACATCTGATTGCGATTCTGATCCCTTTTTACTTGCAATATATGGGAATGGCCACAGACAAAAATATCTGGCAAACCCATCGCAAACGTTTCTAACGCATCTGGCTTGTAGGACGAGGGCGCTCCAGCTATATGCGTCATGGCGACCGTTACTTGCTCGCAGGTGAAGCGAGCGATTTTGGGAAACATATTTCGAATCGTTCGGTCATCAATATTCCCATACACCCCATAAACGGGCTTCCCAAAACCCATCAACGTATCAGCCACCGCTACCGATCCCCAGTCCCCCCCATGCCAAATCTGATCACATGCTTCGACATGTGGAATCAAACGAGGATCCAAATAGGAATGCGTATCGGAAAGAACTAAAATTTGTTGCATTTATTTCTTATGTAAAGAAATCAATTTACCCGTTGAAATCAATGAATTAGATCTCCATTGTACTTTTTCAGCTTCGAAAGCCGCTTTCTTTTCTAACGAAATATCCTTCGTCACCCATGTAGGTGAACCCGCATCCTTCCAGGCCGAATACCAAAATGAAGAAACCCGATGTGATGACTGAATCATACGATTCGGAATGGATGTCCCTAATTTATCTCCAAAGGCCTGAATAAACTCATCCGTGTAATAGCGTTGCGTTTTTCCATAACGCTCGACCATTTTAAAGGATTTCTCCTCTCCTAGTGCTTTTCGAACCTCCGTCTCCGCTTTGAACATTTCAGGTAGCATGGCATGTGATTCTAATAAAATTTGGAAGATAAAATCCTGCGGTTTAGCAATGTATTCTGGCACTTTAGGGTAGAATAAAGTATAATTCTTCAATTGTGCTTCCGGAACTAGACTCTCCCACAAAACGTGCATGCCTTTTTGATTTGTTAATTGACCGTCGTGATTTTTCGTTGTGTGCAAAGGAACGTGCGCATCAGCCACGTAGTGCCCTAAATCAGCCGCATAAAACAAGACTGAATCGCGCATCTCATTTTTAAATGCATGAACTAAACGAGCATACACCCGATTCACTTCCCACGGAACTAGACCTTCCTTACGTAAACTATCGAAAGAATATTTTGCCACTGCTTGCTTAAAGTCGTGGGGAATATCTGTCCGGTAGTTTGGGCCAAAAACCGCCGCATCCATATCGAGGTAATGCTTCGAATCCTCCGTCTTATCGTCTTTACGACGGACGTCAGGGCGAATAGATTGCTCTACGATGTAATCCTGATTTGCATAGAAAAACAAACCTAAATCAGATGGTAAGGGATAAATGGCCAGTTGTTGAAGCGTTTTGTGAGCTAAAAAGCCCCAAGAAACTAAGAAACCACAGACAAGAACAAGGGATAATTTGCGCATATTATTTTTTTGAAATAAACGTTTTGGGTGAATAACCGTATTGTTTTTTAAAGGCTCTGGTAAAATAGGCCGGGTCATTAAAGCCTACCTGGTAAGCCACTTCGGATACATTCAAGGATCCTTTCTCTAATAAAATTCGAGCTTGTTGCAAACGAATCGAGCGAATGAACTCATTTCCAGCTAGTGAGGTTAACATTTTCAACTTACGGTAGAGCTGCATTTTACTCATGTCCATTGCCTGCTCTAGGTGCTCCACGTCAAAATCAGCTTCATCTAAGTGCTCAATAACGATTTGCGTGGCCTTAGAAAGGAATTCATCTTCAAAAACAGGAGCCTTTTGTAGGTCTTGATTCATGACAGATTCTTGCCAACTCTTACGCATTCGCTCTTTTGCCTCCAGTAATTTAGCCACTCTTAATTCCAAAATATCCGCGTGGAATGGTTTAGAGATAAAATCATCCGCACCGGATTGCATTCCTTCGATTTGACTTTCCTGAGAACTTTTGGAGGTTAAAATCACCAAAGGTATATGACTCGTTTTCGAATTTTTTCGAATCTCCTTGCACAAATTCACTCCTGACATTCCTGGCATCATCCAATCGGTAATCACCACATCAGGCAAATAAGTCAAAGCCATTTCTAGTCCGGTCTCCCCACGGTCAGCCTCGATTACTTGGAAGGATCCCTCAAAAATCTCCCGTATAAAGGCGCGCATCTCCGCATGATCTTCGACGATCAAAAGAATCTGCTTTTCCTGCTGAATCTTTACGACTTCTTGAGCTATTGACTCTTTAACTGTTGGAAGTCCCCCATCCCTCACCCAGGCCGGATCAAATGCCTCTAACGTTACTGGGAACTGAATTTTAAAATCAGAACCAGCCCCTAAATCACTTTGAACCTCAATCGAACCCCGATGCACTTCCATCAATTCTTTACATAACGAAAGTCCGACACCGGTTCCTACCCGACCCACTTTCTCGGGAATTTGGTAGAACCGATCAAAAATATGCTGAATATGCTCTGTACTAATTCCTTTTCCCGTATCAGAAACGTGAATCGTCACTTTATTAACGGATTCCTTAGATCCTTGATATACCTTGTTTAATTCCAAACGAATCCCTATTATACCATCCTCAGGAGTGAATTTAAAGGCATTCGATAAGAGATTCGTCACGCATTTTTCAATGATATCCGCATCATAAAAGACAAACAGAGATTCCACCGGGGCGTCCCATTTCAATTTAATCTGCTTCTGTTTCGCATAGGCATCAAAACTTTGTTTGATCGAATTTAATTGCTTCACTAGATCGTGTTTCTCCACGACTGGTTGCACATTTCCGGATTCAATCTTGGACAAATCAAGAAGCTGATTGATTAATCTCAATAACTTCTGTGCGTTTTGATAAATCGAATTAATCTTCGTTTTCTGATCTTTGTTTAGACTCGCATTCGTAATAAAATACTTTTCTAATGGACTCGTAATCAGGGTCAAAGGGGTTCTTAATTCGTGAGAAATATTCGTAAAGAAATGTGTCTTCACCTGCTCTAATTCTTGAATTCGCTCCTTTTCGATCTCCTTCAATCGCAAGTCCGTCCTAAAGGCTTCTCTCACCTGCACCTCCCGGATAAATACATAAATGACCGCGGCCAGCAGGCCTACATAAAGTAAATAAGCCCACCAGGTGCGGTACCAGGGCGGCAATACGGTTATCTTTAATTCATAGGGTTTTTCCGCCCAAATACCATCCGAATTACTCGCCTTCACTTTGAATATATAATCCCCTGGACTTAGGTTTGTATAAGTTACCGATCGCTGCGTACCTACTAGATTCCATTCCTTCTCAAAGCCCTCTAAGTAATAGGCGTAGCGGTTGTTTTTAGGTCTCTGGTACTCTAAGGCAACAAAGTCCAAACTAAAGACAGTATGATCTGGTTGTAAAATGAGGTGTTTAGTAGACAAGATATCAAACGTAAGTGGCGAGTTTTCTTCCCCCACCTCCACATCTTTATTAAAGATTTTCAATTTTGTAAAATAGACCGGCGGTACATTTAAACGCATCCTTAAACTGTCCGACTTTAAATAATTAAGCCCATTCACCCCACCAAAGAACAACCAATTCTGACCATTCTTTGCAATCGCATTGGTCATAAATTCCTTCCCTTGCAAACCATCCGCTTCTTCGAAATTGACAAATTTCAAGGTTCTCCCATCCATCTTTGAAATCCCCCCATTAGTCGTAAACCACAAATCTCCATTCCCGTCCTCTAACATTCCGCGCAGTGAATTACTACCTAGTCCCTCCGTAACGGTATAGACTTTAAATCCTTTATCTGGCCCCAGGTATTGATTCAGACCTCCACCCTGCGTCATCACCCAAATTCGATTTTGTCGATCTTGGTAAATCTTATTTACGTGATTATAACTCAATGCCCCCGGCTTACCTGACTTTACATAATGTTGTAATTTCCCTGTTTTCGTATCAAAAATATATAAGCCAAAACCGACGGTACCCACCCAAATCTCATTACCATTCAAAACACGGATGGCCGCAATCGATTTATTTGAAAAATTGAGCTTGCCTAATTCAGGAAAAGGAACGCGGTAATTTTCAGTCAATGGATTAAACGCAACTACTCCCATACCTGCCGTAGCCAGCAGAAACTCATTCTTATATGGTTCTAACGTAGTAAAGTTCGCTTCTCTGATTCCAGGCTTGAACGAAAAATCCTTCAACTGGCGATCCTTCGTAAAAAGGTTAATACCTTTTCCCCAAAGTCCTACCCACACACCTCCATCGCCAGCTAGATAGATGAAATTCACATCGTAGGTCTCGGTTGAATTTAATTTATTCGAGGATGCACTTGTAAGGTAATGCGTTACTAGTCCTGATTTATGATTGAAATAGGATAAACCCACATTGCTCCCTACCCAAACTCCTTTATCACCATCTGCTAAAAGTGTACTCACCTTGTTACTCAATAAACCTTGTAAGGTGTTAGGTTTATAGCGGAGGACGGAGAAACGCGGTTTTTGGAAGAATGAAATATTTAATCCAGCCTCCCAAGTTCCTACCCACGTGTTCTGATTCGCATCTGTGAAAAGACTCATGACGGAATTTGAGGACAAGCCTAACTCTGGATCCGGATTTGATGGAATATTCGTGTAGGAGTTAAAATCCTCTCCATTCAGCTTATATACGCCATTATCCGTGCCAATCCACAGATTGTGCAACGCATCTTTCGCTAAAGAGGTAACAATATTTTGGCGAGATAATGGATCTGATGCTTGAAAGAAGACGACTTTAAATTGCTGGGTTTTAGGATTAAACCGATAAATACCACGTCCATCGGTACCTACTAAAATATCCCCATTTTTTGTCTCAAATAAGGCGCGCACTCGGAAGTTACTCGCTCCAAACTGATAAGGAATAAAGCTGTGGGCGTTTAATTGCGATAAGAGGTATCCTGATCTCGTTCCCATCCATACGGTTCCCGTAGAATGTTTATATAAACGAGACACTTCTTTCACCAGGGGATTATTCCATTCTGATTCAGACTTGATCACTTGATTCGTCCGAATATCATAGACCAAATAACCCATTCCTAAGACCGCCACACCTATCCGCCCTTTCCCGATATTTAGAATACTTGGAATACTAGAATTAGATAGATCCTGACCGACCGGTCCTTTCGTTAGTCGGGTAATTTTACCCGTCGTTAAGTCAATTTTATTTACACCTGAATTTCGGGTACCCACCCATAAATTACCTAAATCGTCTTCAGCTATCGTAAAAATCTCACTCCCGCTTAAGGTCTTCGGATCACTGGGGTCATTGCGATAAATTTTAAAGTTATGGCCATCATACCGATTCAAACCATCCCCTGTGGCAAACCACAAGAAACCTTTCTTGTCTTGTATAATCTTATAAATGGAACTTTGAGACAAACCTGAGGCGGTACTCAGACGTTCATAGCGTGTTTGCTTTTGAGCATTGACACTCAAAAAACCAAACAAGATCAAGATGAAAAATAGTCTGTTCATTCGAATCTTAAAATTAGGGAATTAAACCAGGAAATTGGATGGATTTGTCCTGAAATAAACGATTGCAAGAATTGTCCTCGAATTTGTAAGATTCGTCCTATCCTAACTCAGGCCACCCTCGTACATTTGATACAAGAATAATTCTTCGATATGAATAAAACATTTGTTTCATTTAACGTAAAGAATTCAGGAAACAAACTTCCTAAATACCAGCAATTAGTGAATTCACTTTTGCAGGACATTGAGATGGGAGAATTAAAACCTGGCGAACGATTACCGTCCATTAACGAGGCATCCGAAGAATGTTATCTTTCCCGAGATACAGTAGAAAGAGCCTATACGGAACTGCATAAAATGGGTGCAATCACCTCCATTTTTCGCAAGGGATATTTCATCTCCGAATCACGATTGAAAGTAAAGACGAAAGTTCTTTTCTTAATCGGTCGGATGACGGAAACAAACCAGACCCTATACAATGCGTTTTTAGATCATTTTGGAAAAAATGTCATGGTGGATATTTATACCTACCAATACAAGCCAAGAGAATTCAAAGAAATCATAGGGCAACAATTAGGAAATTATCACTATTACCTTATCCAACCTCATTTAATCGATGAGGATGAAGAAACGGTAAAAATTTTACAAAAAATAGCTGGGGATCGCTTGATTTTATTAGACCAAAATTTCGGAACTATCCGTCACTCTAGTCTGATTTGCCCACCCAATCCATCGCTAAAAAAGATTTTTAATACCCAACTAAACCTGTTTAATAAGTACCGCAGTCTTAATTTAGTTTTGAGCGAAGACGAATACTTCGATCCTGAATTAATTAATGCGTGTAGTGAATTCTGCGAATCGAATTCATTGAATTTCCAAGTATTAGATGGCCTAGAAGAGGACGATTTTCAACAAAATGAGATTTATTTCACTTTGTCCGATACCGATCTTTTCCAGGCTATCAAATACGCGGAGAAAAAGAACTGGACTTTAGGCTCGGAAATTGGTATCATCTCCTTGAATGATCATCCTTTCAAAGAGATTATTGCCGGAGGAATCACCGTCGTGAGTACTCACCCAGAAAAATTAGGTCAGAAAGCGGCCGAAATGATACTAAACAATCAAAAGACGGTAGAGGTCATCGAACCTAGCCTGATTATACGAAAATCACTTTAGGGTTTTATTTTGTTTAAAAAGGGCCATGGTTTCATGGCCTCTTTTTTTTCACGTAATCGATGTTTCGTTGAATGCCTTTTAGCTTTGTGCGTTTGATTGCTGAGTAGTGAAAAAGTGTTTGGAAAACCTCCTCGGATAAACCCTCCCAATCCACATCGTGTAAATTACTTTCAAATCTAGGTTCCGTATGTGGCTTAGAAAAACGGTTCCAAGGACACACGTCTTGGCAAATATCACAACCAAAAATCCAGTTTTGAAAATCCCCTGTTAGGTTTGCAGGCATTTGATCTTTTAACTCGATCGTAAAATAGGATATACACTTACTTCCATCCACCACATAGGGTGTTATGGCCTCTGTAGGACAGGCATCGATGCAACGCGTGCAGGTACCACAAAAATCTTTAATGGGACCATCAGGACTCGCCTTCACATCGATCAAGAGCTCTGCTAGGAAATAAAAACTCCCCTTTTTCGGAATAATCAAATTCGCATTCTTCCCTATCCACCCTAAGCCAGACTTTTTTGCCCAAGCTTTCTCTAACACAGGCGCCGAATCTACAAACATCCGCCCTGAAAACTCGCCTATCTCCTTTTGTAAAGCATCCCACAAGCCCTGCATCTTATCTTTTATGACCCGGTGGTAATCTTCACCGTAGGCATATTTCGAAATCTTGAAGTCTTTCACAGCGATCTCTTCAGCCGGAAAATAATTATAGACGAGGGAAACCACCGTTTGACAACCATCCACTAATTTCCGCGGATCCAATCGTTTATCAAAGTGATTCGCCATATAGGCCATCTCGCCGTGTTGATTGGCATTCAACCAAGCTTCTAAATGAGGTGCGTCTTCCTCTAGAAATCCCGCTTCGGAAATACCGCAAAATGCAAACCCAGATTGCTGTGCTTTGGCCTTAATCAAACGTGAAATTTCAGCTGGAGTTTTTGACATTTGGCTAAAATTACGAAGGTCGATTCATTTATGCCAAAGTGTCAGAAAATTGTTTTTGGTATTGAATTTGTATCAGGGATTTCGCAATCGTAATTTTGTAGTATGAAAAAGAAAGAAAACGTACCAACGCCTGAGGAAGAAATCATTCAAAATCAAGAAGAAACAAGCCCTGAGACAGAGGAGACAGCTCCTGTGGACGAATTAGCGGAGATGAAGGAGAAATACCTTCGCTTGTATTCAGACTTCGAAAACTTCCGTAAACGTACGGCAAAAGAGAAAATAGAGCTTATACAAACCGCATCAGAACGTTTAATCGTTGACTTATTACCTGTCATCGATGACTATGAGCGGGCATTAGCCAATGCTCCAGAAGGAGAAATATCAGAAGGCACCCAATTGATCTTCACTAAAATCGGAAATATTCTTCAATCCCAAGGCTTGAAAGAACTACCCGCAAAAGGAGAAGTATTCGATGCCGAAATCCACGACTGCATCACACAATTCCCTGCACCTAGCGAGGAGGAGAAAGGTAAAGTAGTAGAGGTAGTTGAAAAAGGATATAAATTACATGAAAAAGTCATCCGCTTCGCGAAAGTGGTGGTCGGAAATTAATAGATAATGGCGTCAAAAAGAGATTATTACGAGATTTTAGGTGTTTCTAAATCCGCTTCGGAGGATGAAATCAAGAAGGCATACCGCAAAATGGCGGTCAAATACCATCCAGATAAAAACCCCGATAACAAAGAAGCAGAAGATAAATTCAAAGAAGCTGCTGAGGCCTATGAGGTCTTAAGTAACTCACAAAAGAAAGCTCAATACGACCGTTTCGGTCATGCTGGAATGGGTGGAGCTGCTGGCGGCGGTTTTGGCGGTGGTGGAATGAACATGGAAGATATCTTCTCCCAATTTGGAGATATTTTCGGTGGTGGTGATGATAGCCCATTCGGTAGCTTTTTCAACCAAGGTCGCAGCGGCGGCGGAAGACGTCAACGCAAGGGAACAGACCTACGCATCAAACTAAAATTGAATTTAGAAGAGATTGCAAACGGTGTTGAAAAGAAAATCAAAGTAAAACGCCACGTCGCTTGTAAATCTTGCTCCGGAAACGGCTCAAAAAATGGTACCGACCTAAAATCCTGCGGCACTTGCCAAGGATCAGGTCAAGTACGTCAAGTACAGCAAACCATGCTAGGCCAAATGGTCACCTCCTCTACTTGTCCTCACTGTAGCGGAGAGGGTAAAACAGTAGGGGCAAAATGTGGCGATTGCTTCGGAGAAGGACGCGTTTTAGAAGAAGAAATCATCCCAATCAAAATCCCTGCAGGCGTTTCAAACGACATGCAACTTTCCATGTCTAGCAAAGGTAACGTTCCTCCACGCGGTGGCGTAGCAGGGGATCTTTTAATAGTCATCGAAGAAGAAGCACACGAACTTTTACACCGGGATGGAAATAACGTCATCTTTGACTTATACGTTAACTTCGTTGATGCCGCATTAGGAACCTCAGTGGAAGTTCCTACCATTAGTGGAAAAGCAAAAATTACCTTAGATGCAGGAACCCAAAGTGGTAAAATCCTTCGACTAAAAGGTAAAGGAATCAAGGAACTTAACGGGTACTCGATCGGGGATCAATTAGTTCACGTGAACATTTGGACACCTAAACAAGTCAGCAAAGAGGAAACCGAATTATTAGAAAAATTACGCTCCTCGCCTAACTTCGCCCCTCAACCAGGGAAAGCGGAGAAGGGATTTTTTCATAAGGTGAGGGATATGTTTTCATAAAAAAAGGGGCATTCGCCCCTTTTTTTATGAAAACATAGAGTAGAGATAAGAGAGTAGAGAGTAGAGAGTAGAGAGTAGAGATTTTGTACTTAAGACTCATTTCCTCCGGACTAACTAATTAGATACTAACAAAAAAGGGGCAAAAGCCCCTTTTTTGTTACCAATATCTTTACTCTATACTCTCTAATCTCTACTCTAAGATATTACTGCAACCTCGCTAACTGCTTATTAAACTTCGCCTCTAGCGCCTGGTATTTTGCAGGACTCAGCTTAGAGGCCTTTAGAGCAGAAACCACAAGGTTCATTTCATAGATGGCAATTTGGACATCACGTTCGTGCGCATTATACCGACCATCTAAATAATAATCTAATAATTGGTCATCTCTATTGACAATTTTAGAGGCCATTGTTAATGCAGATTTCGAATCCCCCACAGCGATGTATAATTCAACCATTGAAGCGGAGAATTGATCGTAAGGAATAACTTTATCCGGCATTTTTTTGTCCAAATAATCTAACACTTGTTTAGCCTTGGCAGTCTTACCCTCCCTAACTAATTGATCCGCTAAACGATACACACTTAGGCGAGCTGTTACGGATGGGATTCCTAAATAGAAATCACCATGGTAGTAGATTTTTTCATTATCTAGACCTCTCCAAAACATCTTTTTCAAGATATTAGAAGACATGATATCCGTATTTACATAGCCATCGTTAGCACCTGGAATCTTAAATGGCATTAATCGGTAGGCATAACCCTCTAATTGCATCGATTCCTTTAGACCTAAATACTGGTCGGTAGGCAAAGTAGAGGCGAAGTAAATCGGGCGTTTCCAACCTGAAATCGCATTGTTTGAGATGATTTCTAATTGAATTAACTCGGCTTTATAAATGTTGTGAGAGGGTAATTTCCATCCTAAACCAGGCGTCAAATACGGTACAAATTGCTTAGGGAACCAGTTTGATTTAGCCACTGCCGCTATGTCAACAGGAACAACTACTGAATCCGTTGGAAGCGTATTTATGGTCTCCCCTAATTGAGTTTGCTCTTGAATAGATGGACTTTCTTTACGTAATAAATCCAAATAATCAGGCAATAACATTGCATCAAGCCCAGGCTGAGGGTTGTACAAGATCTGATCGTTTACTCCTTCCATTAACTGATCCTTGCTTAATTGAATCGGTAAAGGTTGAGATTCATAGGTTTTACGCTTCATTTGATCAATGTACCAGTCTGTTCCTAAAAGAGACAAATTACATACACGGACGTCCGTTCTAAATCCTTCTACTTCTTGTACGTACCAAAGTGGGAACGTATCATTATCCCCTCCCGTGAATAAAATGGCATTCGGGGCACAGGAGTTTAAAAGATTTTTAGCGAAATCAATCTGGTGGTAACGATCACTGCGATCGTGATCATCCCAGTTTTGTTGGGCCAAAATCGCAGGAGCCGTTAAACCTAACAAGGTCGCAATCGCCCATTTAGCCTTATCTGCTTTGACAAATTTTTGGATAAACTCTAGAATTTGCATCACCGCAAAACCTGCCCAAATCGACATAAAGTAGAACGACCCCACGAAGATGTAATCACGCTCACGCGGTTCTGTAGGGGGTGAATTCAGGTAAACCGTTAAGGCCACACCGGTTAAAACGAACATCAAAATCGTCACTAAAAGGTCTTTATCATTCTTGCGTAGCATGTAAAAGAATCCTAAAAGAACGAAGATAATCGGCAAGAAGAAGTAGTTATTTCTGGCCTTATTGTTCTTAAGAAGATCGGGCAATTTAGATTTATCCTCAAATGAATTGATTGCCCAAGCATCTTGGAAATCACTTTCGCGACCTACAAAATTCCACAACAAATAACGCATGTACATATGCCCTAATTGATGAGTAAACAAGAATTCAAGATTCTTACCAAAACTCGGTTTTTCCCCTGCCGGAATCCCTAACATTTCTTGGTACAATTTCACATGATTCCCTTGCGTAGAATAAACGCGAGGCAATAACATCATTTGGGTTTTATCGTATTCGTACACCGGTTTCTTCGTGTACTCCACATATTTCCCATCCTTCATTTTATAAATAGGCGTCTCTGCTCCTTCTTTATAACCCGTTACTTCGGCTGTGTAAACAGGACCATAGATTAAAGAACGCTCGCCATATTGCTCTCTTTTAAGGTATTTCAAGAAGTTCAAGATGTTACTTGGATCATTTTCATTGATCGGAGTATTATATCCGGAACGAACTAAGGCAACCGTGTAAGTTGAATAGCCAATTAAAAGGAAAACAAAGGAGAATAGCGCGACATTGAGCACTTCCTTGCCTTTGGCATACGAATAACGAATCCCAAAAACCACGGCAGCAATCAATAAAATCAAGAAAACAATCGCACCTGAACCATAAGAGAAACCAAGGGAATTCACGAATGTCAACTCAAATTGAAAAGCTAGGCTAGGTAAGCCCGGAATGATTCCCGCATTAATAACCCCTAAAATAAACAAGGCAACGAAGATTGACACCAATCCACCCGTCAAGGTAGGCTTCTCATAGCGCTTAAAATAATACAATAATCCTAAAGCAGGAAGCGTCACTAAGTTCAATAAATGGACCCCAATCGATAAACCTACCAGGTAGGCAATGAATAAAATCCAACGATTCGATTCTGCCCGATCCTCCACTAATTCCCACTTAAATGCAGCCCAAACAACGATTGCAGTGAAGAAAGAGGACATTGCATACACCTCTGCTTCTACTGCTGAGAACCAAAAAGTATCTGAAAAAGTATAAATCAACGATCCTACCACACCGGAGGCCAATAAACCAAAACGCTCATTCGAGTTTAACTCTTCAAATGACTTTTTGATCATCTTGCGACCGATCATCACAATCGTCCAGTGCAAGAATAAGATGGTAAAGGCACTGCTCAAAACAGACATCATATTGACCCAATAGGCCACTTTAGTGACGTCCCCTAAAGCCAGTAAGGAGAACATGCGCCCTAACAACAAAAATAAAGGAGCTCCCGGAGGGTGGGGAACCTGTAATTTGAAGGCACAAGCGATGAATTCTCCACAGTCCCAAAAAGAGGCCGTAGGCTCCACCGTCAAGGTATAGGTAATTAACGCGATCAAGAATACTCCCCAACCCGTCCAATTATTTACATTTTTAAAACTCCACATAGGTCAAATTAATTAAACTGTTTTAAGAATCGTACGTCATTCTCTGTGAACAAGCGTAAGTCTTTAATCTGGTATTTTAACATGGTGATTCGCTCAATACCCATACCAAATGCAAAGCCATTGTATTTCTTCGAGTCAATTCCCACATTTTCTAATACATTCGGGTCTACCATTCCGGCCCCAGCAATCTCTACCCAACCGGCTCCTTTGCAGACATTGCAGCCATCGCCTTTGCATAAAAGGCAGGTGATGTCCATTTCGGCACTCGGTTCAGTAAAAGGGAAGTAAGATGGACGGAATCGTACTTTTGTATCTTTTCCAAACATCTCTTTGGCAAAATGATACAAGGTATCTTTCAGATCCTTAAAACTCACCTGCTCATCTACATAAAGTCCTTCCACTTGGTGGAAAAGGCAATGTGCACGTGCTGAAATTGCCTCATTACGATACACACGACCAGGCATCACCGAACGAATGGGTGGCTTCTGGTGCTGCATTAATCGTATTTGAACATTAGACGTATGGGTACGCAATAAAACGTCATCCTGAATCTCTCCTGCCCCTTTTTCAATAAAAAAGGTATCTTGCATCTCCCGCGCTGGGTGATTTGCTGGAAAATTCAAGGCGGTAAAATTATAGAAATCAGTTTCAATTTCCGGTCCATCAGAAACCGAGAATCCCATCCGATTGAAAATCTCCAAAATACGCGCGCGCACCTTTGTCAATGGGTGTAAACTACCTTGAGAAATCGGATTATATAAAGTTAAATCGGAGGGCACCTCAAAGTCTGCTGAATCACCCGCAAACGCTTCTTGCGCGTCTGCAAACTTCGTCTCTGCTAAATTCTTCAACCCATTTAAGGCTTGACCCACCTCGCGGCGATACTCAGCTGGCACATTTTTTAATTCATCAAAAAGCGACGCCAAACGACTTTTGCGACCTACAAATTGATTACGAAAAGATTCTAATTCGACTTCATTTGAAATGACAAAAGCGTCAATTTCAGCCTTCAGCCCATTTATTTGTTCATTCATGAGGGTAATTATAAAATGCGGAAACCTAAGGTCGCCTGGAAAAAACTAGGTTTTTGTGCGTAATTAAAACCTGTTGGAATAGCAATCGTGTTTGACAATTCAGAGATGGCGCCTTGGTAACGAACATCGAGTGACAAGCTTAAAATATCAAGTCCTATGCCTGCTTGATAGGAGAAATTAGAACGGTTTGAAATTTCTCTAGGAGTCCCAGAAAAATAGGTTTTTAATGCATTATTAGCTGATGCTTCCGAACTAAAACTATAGGACGCAACCGGACCAGCTAAAACTCTTACTGGTCCTAATTTAAGACCTACCAAAAGAGGAACATCGATTGATTTCTGAGAAAACGATACCACGTCGTTTGATTTAGTCAATGCGTTCAATGCATTTACTTCGTAATCTTTAGCAGAGAAAAACACTTCAGGTTGCAAAAACAATTTTTTCCCTACTCTGGCATAAGCTCCCACTAAATACCCTGTTTTAGTAGCCAACGATTTATCTACATTAACAGAAAAATTATTATCGATAGCGATATTGGACAAATTGATACCTCCTTTAATTCCAGCTTGTAAATACTCCGTACTTTGAGCGTTTAAACCAAATTGTATGCCGGTTAATAAAACGAATGAGAGTAGCAGCGGTCTGTAGAATTTCATCATTTGAGTATTTTAATATTTTAAAAAGTAAAATTATCCTTTTTCATCCGAAAAAAAAGAAAAAACCAAAATCAAAACGTATTTTTGACCACAAATCGTATAATCGTGGCCAAAGCTAAAACCTCCTTTTTCTGTCAATCCTGTGGACATTCGGCCCCTAAGTGGTTAGGTAAGTGTCCCTCCTGTGGCGAATGGAATACCTTCGTGGAGGAATTAGTGGAAGCATCAAATCATCCGGCGGAAGTTTGGAAGACAAAAGGAAGTCCGAAATCAGCCGCGAAGCCTAAATTATTAAACGAAGTTAGCTTCGAAAACCTACCCAAACTAACTTGCTCGGATCCTGAATTCAACCGCGTTTTAGGCGGAGGAATCGTACCTGGCTCCTTAGTCTTAATCGGCGGAGAACCTGGCATCGGAAAATCAACCCTTTTACTTCAAGTAGCCCTTTCCTTAACTCAAACGCGTGTTTTATATGTCACCGGTGAGGAATCAGAACAACAAATCAAACTGAGAGCAGATCGCTTAGCTTCGAAATCTGACTCCTTATATATCCTAACGGAGACTAATACGCAATCCATTTTTAGGCACCTTGTAGACCTAGAGCCAGAATTAATCATTGTGGATTCTATACAGACCTTGTTCTCAGATCAAATCGAATCCGGACCTGGTTCTGTTTCTCAGATTCGAGAATGTGCTCTGGAATTAATGCGATTCGCGAAAGAAAGTGGCACGCCTATTTTCTTAGTAGGTCACATTACCAAAGAAGGTTCGATCGCCGGCCCTAAAGTCCTAGAGCACTTAGTGGACACGGTTTTACAATTCGAAGGGGATCGCCACATGATCTACCGTATTTTGAGGACAACAAAAAACCGCTTCGGATCTACATCCGAATTAGGTATTTATGAAATGTTAGGAAGTGGCTTACGGCCTGTGACGAATCCATCGGAGATTTTATTGTCACAACGCGATGAACCCTCCTCTGGCATAGCCATCGGTACCTTAATGGAGGGAAATCGTCCATTACTCGTTGAAATCCAATCCTTGGTGAGCGCATCATCCTATGGAAATGCCCAAAGAACCGCGAACGGATATGACGGGAAACGCTTAAGCATGTTGATCGCCGTTTTAGAGAAAAGAGGGGGGTATAAACTTGCCACGCAAGATGTTTTCTTAAATATCACGGGAGGCATTCGTGTAGATGATCCTGCACTTGATTTATCTACCTGTATGTCCTTAGTATCATCTTATGAGGACAAAATCATCGACTCGTCCATCTGTTTTGCAGCAGAAGTCGGATTAGGTGGAGAATTGCGTTCTGTGACTCGAATAGATCAACGAATCGCCGAGGCAGAAAAACTAGGCTTTAAGGAAATCTGGATTAGTAAGTATAATTTGAAAGGCTTGAATTATAAGCCAAATAAAATCAAGGTACAATCTGCTGCTACCTTATTGGATGTTATCCTGCACATTTGGCGCCAAAAATAGCCGCCGGATATTCCACTTCCATTAAATGAAGACCGTGAGCTGGAACTGCACGACCAGCTTTACAACGGTCTTTTGAATCAAGAATTTCTTGAAGTTGAGCGCGCGTTAATCGCCCCTGCCCTACTTCTAACAAAGTTCCCACGACCGCACGAACCATGCCCCGCAAAAAGCGATTTCCCTGAATGGTGAATACCAATTCGTCCCCTCGCCACGCCCAAGAAGCCTGCATAATAGTGCATTCAAACGTGGCTACCTCCGTTTTTACCTTCGAAAAGCACTGATAATCGGTATGTTTAAAAAACAAAGCCGCTGCCTCATTCATCGCTTCGACATCAAGATCCACACTGAAACGGTAGGCAAATTGCGCATTAAAAGGGCTTTTTAAAGGACTTATTCGGTATTCATACGTCCGCGAAATAGCCGCGAAACGGGCATGAAAATCATCTGCCACCTGATAAATCCCTAGAACAGCTAAGGATTCTGGTAACATACGGTTCAACCGAAATACCCAGTTATCTTTTACTTTTTTACCATCTGGCAAATCGAAATGCGCAAATTGCTGGTGCGCATGAACGCCTGTATCAGTCCTAGAACTTCCTACGATTTCAAGCTTAGAGCCTAATAACAAACTTAATTTATCCTGCAAAACCGACTGAACTGTCGTTGCGTTTGGCTGAATTTGGTAGCCATGAAAAGAGCCGCCATCGTACGAAAAAGCGAGTAGATAGCGGCTCATTTTACTTATTTCATTAAAGCGGTTTCTAAAGCTGTATCAAATGATTGATAGGCTGCAGCTACAGAGCTCAAAACTGCTCCATCTGCTACCATATCCGTTCCTTGAACAGAACCTAACACAGAGAACTTAACTCCTTGTGCTTGCAAAGCTGCCTCAAAAGCTGCCTTCTTAGCAGCGTCCACTGAAACAACCACACGTGATTGCGCTTCGCCGAACCAGAACGCATCCTGACGAATCGAAGCATCTGAAGTTACCTTAAAACCAAGTCCACGAGGGAATGACGATTCTGCTAAAGTCACTAACAAACCTCCATCAGACACGTCATGAGCTGATTCGATTAATTTATTTTCAATTAAAGACGTAATCGCCTTCTGTAATTTTTGCTCTGTCGCTAAATCAAAATGCGGCGCTGGAGTTGCTTTAATACCTTTATATGAATAAACATATTCAGACGATGCGATATCATTCACCGACTCCCCTACTAAATAGATGGCATCGCCCTCTTTTTTGAAGTCTAACGTCATCTTATTCTCAGGCTTCTCTAAAATTCCTAACATACCAATCGTCGGAGTAGGGAATACCGGACCTTCATCAGATGACTGATTGTAGAAGGAAACGTTACCTCCTGTTACCGGAGTCTCAAACGCCTCACACGATTTCTTCATACCCTTGATCGCACCCACGAATTGCCAGTATACTTCTGGAACATATGGATTACCAAAGTTCAAGCAGTTGGTGATCGCCACCGGCACACCACCAGAGCAAACAATGTTACGTGCCGCTTCTGCCACCGCCATTGCACATCCTTCTTCCGGATCCGCATTTACATAACGTGAATTACAATCTACCGTAATAACAATGGATTTTTGAGAACCGTGTACTTTCACTACCGCCGCATCAGATGGCGCGTTAGTGTTACGGTTTGCACGACCAATCGATGAATCGTATTGTTGAGCCACCCACTTCTTAGAAGCAATATTTGGATGATTCATCATGTAGTTCAAGGCCTTAGGCAATTCCTCCTTCGGTAAATCTGCTACTGAATCAATCTTAAATTTCTTAAATTCTTGGTAGTAAGCAGGCTCTTTGTACTCGCGGTGATACACTGGAGCCCCACCACCTAATACTAAATCATCCGCTGGAACATCCGCCACTAAAACACCATCTTGATAGAATTCAAGACGTTTTGTATCCGTAACGGTACCAATTTGCTCACAATTTAAATCCCACTTGTCAAAAATACGTTTCGCCTCGTGCTCACGACCCTTCTCCACTACGATTAACATACGCTCTTGAGACTCAGATAATAAGATCTCAAATGGCTGCATGTTCGGTTGACGCGTAGGCACTTTGGAAAGATCAATTATCATCCCATGTTCCCCTTTCGCAGACATTTCCGACGTCGAGCAAATAATACCCGCCGCACCCATATCTTGAATTCCAATCACACATCCTGCTTCAATAATTTCCAAAGAAGCCTCTAACAACAATTTCTCCTGGAATGGATCCCCTACTTGAACCGCAGGCAATTTCTCTGACGACTTCGCCGTGATATCCTCTGATGCAAAACTCGCACCACCAATTCCATCTTTACCTGTAGCAGAACCCACAATAAATACCCCATTCCCTACACCATACGATATGGCTGACGCTTGGGTTCCTACCTTTAATATACCTGCTGAAAACGCATTAACCAGCGGGTTCACATTATAACAATCATCAAATTGAACTTCACCACCCACGGTAGGAATTCCAAAGGCATTACCATAATCACCAATCCCCTTCACCACACCTTTCACTAACCACTTCGTCTTCGCTAAATCAATATTGCCAAAACGTAACGAATTTAATTGCGCTATCGGGCGCGCACCCATCGTGAAAATATCACGATTAATACCACCTACACCTGTCGCCGCACCTTGGTAAGGCTCTAAAGCAGACGGGTGATTATGTGATTCAATCTTAAATGCACAGCCTAAACCATCCCCTAAATCAACCAAACCAGCATTTTCCTCACCCGCTTTCGCTAACATACGTGGTGAGTCTTTAGGCAAAGTCTTCAACCAAACGATTGAATTCTTATATGAACAGTGCTCAGACCACATTACAGAGAAAATCGACAATTCGGTAAAATTAGGCTTGCGGCCTAAAATCTCCTGAATGCGATCATACTCTTCGGGCAATAATCCTAATTTTTTGGCTGTTTCGACGGTGGGAAGGGTTCCGATTGATTCCACTTAATTGAGTTTAAAATTGAAATGCAAAGATATAAAACTTACAGTTTAGATTAAAGAGTAGAGAGTAAAGATTAGAGATAAAAAGCTTGTAAAATATCTCTTATCCCTACTCTATAATCTATACTCTATAATCTATACTCTCTTATCTATACTCTCTTATCTACTATCTCTTATCTACTATCTCTTATCTATACTCTACTCGCAATTTTCAAAGCATAAAGCATAGAGCACAAAGCATAAATATGGAATAAAAAATGGCTAAAGCTCATTTTTTATAATTTCAGAAGGATGGAAAAACATTTCAAACATTCATTCGCGCAGCGAATACAAACTTTATTCTTTATTCTTTTTGCTTTGCTCTTTGAACTTTTGTTTTAAATCCCCCAATACTCCCGATCCTCTGGAACATCGACGTCCCGGAATTTATCAGAAAAGTGAATGATTTCGCAGAGCATCGGATTTTGGCGCCAAAATTTCCCTAAACCCTGATCTCCACTCCATCCGTTAAATAAAGTTCTTAAGGAAGATGGGATGAATACAGGTGGTGAATTAACTCCTTGAAAGGAGGCCACAATCGCGCGTTCTGAATTAGCTAACGAAATAATATTCTTCATGTGCGCATTCGTTAAAAAAGGTAAATCGCACAATAAAACTAATACGTCTTTATTTTGGTCAATCGTCCGAAGTCCCACGGAAAGCGACTTTCCCATCCCCTTTTCCCAATTACCAACTTCTAAATAAGATAAAGTAGGGAATTCAGTTTTCAAATTCTGAATAATTAGAACTGTTTGTTCGACTTCTGCACCCAGACAAACCACAACTTCTTTGCAAACGCTAAATGCGAGGCGTATGGATCGTTCTAATAGCGTTTGGCCCTGATAAACTAATAATTGTTTCGCTTCTCCTAATCGAGTCGAGGCCCCAGCTGCTAAAATTAATCCAGTCATATGTTTTTCTTCAATTTCACTAATTTAAATAAAAATAATCAAAGCAGAGGTGCTAATTTTAGGGGATGCTTTCTAGTAATGAAATTCAATTTATAAAAGAAAACCAGCATCGAGATCCTGTCTCGATTGCACTAGAGGCATCAAAATACCCTTCTTTGGATATCCCTAAGTTAGTTAGCCAAATTAATGCACGGCAAAAACTCAGAGATAAAATGCCCCAGTGGGTTGACAATGACCAGGTATTTTTTCCTCCCTCTTTGGCATTAGAACAATCCTCATCGGAAGATACGGCTCATTTTAAAGCAACGCTAGTCCACGGAAAAATCGCAGACTTAACGGGCGGAATGGGGCTAGATTCTTTTGCTTTTGCCAAAGCAGGATGTGAAGTTTTCTATATCGAAAGACAAGCAGAATTAGCGCAAATCACCCAGTATAACCACCAAAAACTCAAGGCCGGGACGATTAGCCATTTGACTGGGGACAGTTTAACTTGGTTAAAAGACCAAACGGACACATTAGATTTCATCTACGTAGATCCTGCCAGGAGGGATAAAGCGGGGAATAAAGTGGTTTTGCTACAAGATTGTGAACCAAATTCGCTGGAATTAATTCCCTATATTTCTAGTAAAACCCGATTACTGATAAAGACAAGTCCATTGCTTGATCTGGATCGTGCCATCAAAGAATTGCAAGGGGTAGAAAAAATCTACATTGTCTGCCGTAAAAACGAGGTAAAAGAAGTACTTTTTCTAAAATCTTCACAGTCGACTGAGGATCCGGAGATTGAGGTAATCGAGTTGAATGCTGAAAATCCGCTGTTTTTTAAGAGTAAAAAATCAACAGAAGCAAATACGGCTATTCCCTTTAGTGGCGCATTAAATTACCTTTATGAGCCCCATGCAGGCGTTTTAAAGGCAGGATTCTTTAAATGTGTCGGAGAAGGAATGTATAAAATCGCTCCTAATACCCATTTATATACTTCCGAAGAGCTGCACACTAATTTTGCTGGGAGAACGTTTGAGATTTTGGCGATGGGTTCTTTAGATAGAAAATGGATTCAATCTGTATTGCCGGGAATGAAAGCGAATATATCCACCCGAAACTTTCCTTTGGGGGCTGATGAAATAAGAAAAAAAATCCAACTAAAAGATGGAGGGGAGTATACCATTTTTGCTTTTCGCGATCAGTCAAATAAAAACAAGGTTGTCCTTGGAAAAAAAATCCTCTAACTTTAATAAAAATTTCACTCCATGAAAAAAATCATTATTCTTTTAGCGCTTTGTATTTGCGCTTTCCGTGTAAATGCACAAGTATTCACCGGAATGTCAGAAATAGAGAAATCAAAAAAAGAAGGAGTATATACCTTCGTGAATACACAAGAAAAATTTGCTGTAGCAAGCTGGAAAACCTATTTAAGCAAATTTGGAAAAGTAACTGAGGGGAAAAACGGATCTTTTTCAAGTACAGACATCGTCATTCCTGGCGTATCAGATAATCCGGTAAAACTTGTCTCTAAAGTGTCTGAGGAGAATAAAAAAGTGAAATTATTTATATCCATCGCGACGGGTGCAGACGAATTTATCCAAACGGGTCATACTAAATTAACCGAAGCGAGCACTTGGATTGAGAACTTTTTGAAAATCGTTGACTTAGAAGAGGCGGTAAGAGCGGAGGAAAGAAAATTAGCTGATTTATCCGCTGCGCAAGCTAAAATCAGCAAACAATCAGAGCGACTAGTGAGAGAATTAGATTCGAATCAGCGTCAAATCGCGAATTTAGAAGATCGTTTGAAAGAGGCTAAGATTGAAAAAGAAAAAATCTTAACAAATCAAGTCCAAAATAAAGCAGAACTAAAAGCGAAAGAGGACGAAATAGCGATACAAAAAATAGCTTTAGAAACAGCAAAACAAAAAATTAAATGAAAAAAGGATTCATAGGACTCTTAACGATTTTGTTTTTTTGCAATTTTGGAAGAGTAGAATATTCTGCTTTAAACCCTAAAGCATCGACAGTTCAGTTGGATTCAAGCTACAAGACAACAGGTAATACAACTACTAAAGTGTCAAGACCGACTGAGCAAGAACAAGAGCAAGAGACAACAGAAGCTTCTGAAGAAAGCTTTGGTTGGTCGAATTACATCGTATTAGGCATTAAAACGTTTTTTGCCACTCTACTAAAGATTTTGGTAGCCTAATATGCTATCTTACTCGATTTCCACCCCTATTCAAGCACCGATAAGCCACGTAAAAGATCTCTTTACGGCTGATTTGTTGCTGCGTTTATCGCCCCCCTTTCCACGTGTTTCTTTACAACGCTTTGATGGTTGTAAAAAGAATGATAACGTTATTTTAGTGATTAATCTGTTGTTCACGAAAGTGACTTGGAGCTCATTAATCACTGAAGATGCATTAACAACGGACGAATGGTATTTTATTGACCAAGGGGTTAAAATGCCTTTTGGTCTACGTTATTGGCAACACAAGCATCGAGTAAAAAAAATCAACGATGTTAGCTGTGAAATAATTGATGAAATTTCGTTCGATACACGTGACGAATTTTTGAATTACCTTCTTTTCCCGTTTCTTTGGGGTATGATTTTCTACAGAAAACCATTTTATAAAAAATACTTATCCCTCGTCAACTAGCTATGAAATTAACCTTAACGAATAAAATTATCATTGGTTTTGTCCTTGGCCTTGTGCTAGGGGAAATCTTTTTCCTTTATTTCGCTCCTGAGGTAAGTCATGATTTAGGGGCTAAAGTCCAAATCATATCTAAGATTTTCCTTCGCCTTATCAAGATGATTGTAGGGCCATTGGTATTCTGTACTTTGGTCGTGGGGATTGCTAAATTAGGCGATTTCAAGGCGGTAGGTCGTATCGGCATCAAGACAATTGGTTACTTCTACTTTGCTACAATCCTTTCCTTAGTAACGGGACTTGTCGTTGTGAACATTACGCAGCCTGGTAGTTTACAAAGTTGGCCAAAACCGGCTGCCGGAACCGAAACAGGAATTGATGCCTCTAAAGCCAAAACATTAGAGGACTTCATTCTGCACATCTTTCCAGATAGTTTTTTCAAAGCCTTAGCAGAGAACGAAATTCTCCAAATTGTCATTTTCTCTCTATTCTTTGGTGTAGCACTGGGATCAATTGGAGAGGTAGGAAAACGTCTGATTCATGTCTTTGAAAACCTGGCTGAGGTCATCTTCAAAATGGTTAATTATGTCATGGAAGTTGCTCCTTACGCCGTTTTTGCAGCCATGACCACTGTAGTAGCGAATAAAGGTTTAAGTATTTTGATTAGCTACGGTTACTTGATGATCTGCTTTTTAGGCGGTTTAATTTTCTTTACCGTCGTTATTTTATGGATCATTTGTTTAGCGAATGGAATCCCGTATTGGAAATTATTAAAAGAATTAAAAGAGGCCTTATTAATCTCATTCTCTACTGCCAGTTCAGAGGCTTCATTTCCACAAACTATTGCAGCCTTAGAAAGATTTGGCTGTAGTCGACGGATTGTAGGATTTGTATTGCCTTTAGGGTATAGCTTCAATCTTGATGGATCGATGCTTTATATGACTTTTGCGACTGGATTTATTGCTCAGGCATATGGAGTTCATTTGAGCCTAGAACAACAAATTACGATGCTATTAACGCTGATGATTACCTCTAAAGGAATAGCAGGGGTTCCCCGCGCTTCCCTCGTCATCATTGCAGGTACTCTAACGATGTTTAATTTACCAGCCGAAGGGATTGCGCTTCTATTAGGTGTGGATCCATTCTTAGACATGGGTAGAACCGTTACATCGGTAGCTGGGAATGGCGTAGCTACTTGTGTCGTTTCGAAATGGGAAGGGGAATTTAATCCGCCTTTGGCTGATTAAAAGTCATTTGAACAGCTTTTCTAGCCGGGATAATCGAAGCAAGGAAGGTGATAACAATGACCACCACGGCGGTCATTAAAAAATCGAACCATTCCATTTGTATTGGATATGCATCGATTAAAGCGTTCGGAATGCCCAAAGGGATAATTCCGAACGTTTGTTGTATCCAGCCTAAGCTAAAGCCAAGCCCCATCCCCACAATCGCACCTGAAAAACTGATAAACAAGCCGACAAAAAGAAATATGCGTAACAATTGCTGAGGGGTAATTCCCATCGCTAATAAGGTTCTTAGGTCTTTTCTCTTTTCAATTACCAATAAGGAAAGAGCATAGAAAAGGGTAAATGAAGCAATTCCCATGATAAAAGCCATCAAAATAAAAACAAAAAGCTTTTCGATTTTGATGGCCCTGAGTAAAATAGCATGTTGTTGTTCGCGCGTTTGAACGTCAAATCCGGAACCAACTTGTTGTTGAATCGCTTTTTGGACATCTAATTCATTTGTTCCCTCTGTTAGCATAATTTCCATCTTCGATACTGCTGAAGAATCAGATAAGGTTAAATCACGCATCCACTGAAGCGGAACAAGGATCATTTGATTATCAAAAGTTTGTTCTACTAGCAACACCCCAGAAGGGAAAAAGCCTTTTTGATTAGCCGCATCGGCATTAACTTGAAAATTAGCTAAAGCCTTTTGATTCGGATACCAAGCTTCTATAGGATGGTAGACATCCTCAAAATTCATCCCCATCGCCATAAAAACACCTGCCCCTACTAGTCCATAGGGATTTCCTTCGTATTCGACTAGATACTCACCATCAGCTACTTGATTTAGTAATCGCTTAGACGCGATAAAGGACGTATCCACCCCCTTCAGCGTAACTACTAACTGTTTTCCATTGTATCGAATCAAAGCTTGGTCTTCCAGAATAGATTGAACTGAACTAACTCCGGGGATTTCAGCGATTTGTCTTAGTTGAGTCGGGGATAATGAAAAACGGGATTTTGATGAAGAGACAATAGATAAGTCGGGGTCAAAGGTTTTGAATAAACCTTTTTGGAAATCTTCTAAGCCGTTAAAAACGGATAAAATAAGAACTAGAGCCATCACCTCTACCCCTACTCCAATCATTGAAATACGAGAAATCAAGGAGATAAAACTCGCCTTAAATGGGGAAAAAAAATACCTTTTCGCAACAAATAAGGAAAATCTCATTTTATTAATCTATTTCGTCCGTCACACGATTAGGCACCTCATCGCCGTCAGCTGGAGGAATGACTAAACCTTCGAATAGCGCTTCGATTTTTGCTGCATAAGCAGCTGTGTCGTCTAAGAAGAAATCTAAATTAGGGATGATACGAACTTGCTTGCGGATGCGATTAGCTAATGCATTGCGTATCGCTTTATTTTGAAGATCAATCTGATCCATCACCGCTTCGCGATCATCGATGAGCAAAAAACTTAAATAACAACGCGCCACTGACAAATCTGGACTAATCTTTACCTCCGTCACCGTGACCATTCCTTTCCCAAAAAGCATTTTAAATTCTTTTTGAAAAATATCACTTAAATCCTTCTGTATTTGACGACCAAATTTTTGCTGACGCTTCGTTTCCATTTTTACTATCTTTTTTCTGTGTGTTTAAAACTCAAAAAACACATGCAAATTTCATAATAATAATTGGAAACACCGTAATTTAGCGCTTCGTTTAGCCAAATATGTTACAATTTATTAAATCCAACAGTCTTGTCGCCATCCTATTATTTGTTGTGATAGGAGGAATTTTGGCTTTTCTGCAAACTCAACAAGGTTTCTCCTACTTCCCTTGGGAAATCAAAAATTACTTAATCGGCCAAAAACTAAACGAAGGCTTTCGACTTTACAAAGATATCCGAGATAATACAGGACCATTTGCCACAGGATTTTATCAATTACTCAATTTATTAAACTTCCCACTTGCTTCTAATCCCTTTATCGCCTTTGGAATAATCTGCTTGCAAGCCTATATATTCCAGTCAACTATCGTAAAGTTTGATTTAATGCCCCAATTAGGAGGTCTAGCCTTTGGGGTTTACCTTATACTATTCCACTTAACCAGAGAGTTTTATGTACCAGATCCGGCTTTATTAGGTCTAACTTTTCTCTTGTTGGCCTGGAAGGGGATCATTCAGCAACAAAAAACATTATTAGTAAATGACAGCGTCTTTCTTGTAGGTATCTACTTAGCGACTGCGACTCTCTTGTTCCCTGCTTATGTTTGGCTTTTACCTTGGGCAATACTTAGCTTGTTATTCTATTCTGGTATCAGCATTCGCCAGGTAATTTTAGTCATCATAGGCTATATATTCGTTTTAACCATCACCAGCTTAGTATTCTCCTTCCGAGGCAACCTCTCCTATTTATGGCAGGTTTACCGAAATTCGGCTTTAGAATTCAAATTAATCTCCTGGAATGAGGCGAAACAAGTCTTGAAAAGTTTTGTGCCTGCTGTGGTCATTGGAATTTGGGGATTATACAAAGTAGTGGGAAATCCTAAAATCAGAGCTCACGCGCAGAAAGCGCAGCAAACGACCATTATTTGGTTCTTTTTTAGCTTCATAGCCATCGCTAATTTCCCCTCTTACCACCAAGTTAACTTTGTGTTATTGTTGCCTCCATTAGCTTATTTTGGCTTAAATCTATTCTATCTAATTAAAAAAGGATGGCAAAAAGAATTGGTATTTTTACTGCTTTTGCTTTCCGTATTTTTTACGGCGAAACAAGATATAGTATTGGAAAATAATCCAAGGACACCGCTTCCTATCAATGGCGAAAAGCTCTTAGTTTTAGGCCCAGAAATTCAAGAATACCTTCACAATCAGATGGCCGGCCCGTTTGTTAATTGGGAATTAGCGAAACCCCTCTTAAATGAGCTTAACACCTACAAAAACGTGATTATTGTACAAGAATACTTCGCTAAGGACCAGCCTACGTACATCTATGATTCAGAAGGATATTTTGCCAAAATAGGGCAGTTTATTCCATCCATCACAGAACAATACAAAATGGTAAGCCCTAAACTTTACCGAAAGAAATAACTTAGCAACAAGAAATCTTGTTCACGCGACCTTGGTGACGACCGCCCTCAAATGGCGTATCTAAAAACACCTGCAGACATGCTTTCGCCTCTTCTAAAGAGATAAAACGAACAGGAAGACATAACACGTTTGCATCATTGTGCTGGCGAACTAACGCAGCCACGTCCGTATTCCAAGCTAATCCAGCTCGAATACCTTGGTGTTTATTTGCCGTTATTGCCACGCCATTTGCACTTCCACACAACAATAAACCAAAATTAACATCCCCTTTTTCTACCACTTCAGCTACCGGATGTGCAAAATCTGGATAGTCCACAGAATCAGCTGAATACGTTCCGCAATCTTTTACAGTGACGCCTTTTGCCTCTAAAAAAGCAATCAAATCATTCTTGTAATCAAAACCAGCGTGGTCACCGCCTACTGCAAAACTTAAGGGAGCATTCATGAAATTGTGATTTATTTTTTGCAAAGGTAAAAGGAATAGTCCTACATTTAGGAAACAATTTTTAAAAATATGACGGAGAATAACTGGAAAGAGGAAGAAGAGAAAATCAAACAAGCTTTTGGAGATAAAACCTGGGCTCAGATTAAATCGGAGGAGTCGTGGCGCATATTCAAAATTATGAGTGAGTTTGTCGAAGGCATTGATAAATTATCAAAAATAGGGCCTTGTGTATCCATTTTTGGATCCGCTAGAACCAGCCCTGAAAGTCCTTATTACAAAATAGCAGAAGAAATTGCTGCTAAATTAGTTCGACACGGTTACGGTGTCATCACGGGCGGTGGACCCGGAATTATGGAAGCTGGAAATAAAGGAGCAGCTAGCGAAAGAGGCCGAAGCGTGGGTTTAAACATTGAATTACCATTTGAGCAAAAGCCTAATCCCTATATTGATTCGGATAAAAACATCAATTTTGACTTCTTCTTTGTGCGTAAAGTGATGTTTGTCAAATACTCGCAAGGCTTTATCATCATGCCAGGAGGATTCGGAACATTAGACGAAATGTTTGAATCGTTGACTTTAATTCAAACCCATAAAATAGGGCGTTTCCCGGTGGTATTAGTTGGAAAAGACTATTGGAGTGGCTTACTAGATTGGCTAAAGAAGACCATGGTGACCGCGGGGAACATACACGAGGAGGATTTGGAATTATTCGCGCTCGTAGATACTCCTACCGAGGCCGTGCGCGTGATTGATGATTTCTACGCGAAGTATTTATTGAAACCGAACTTTTAACTTTTAGAAAAGAAGGCTTTGATAGCTTCCAAAGGCAAAGCATTCAAAGTCAAATCTCGAAGCAAACCACCTTTACGGCCCACTTTCACCCCCCATTCCATGTCTTTTAATCCTGCAATGGCGTGGGCATCTGGATTTATGGATACAAAAATCCCTTTATCCATCGCCTCATAAATATGGCGCCAGTCTAAGTCCAAACGATACGGGCTGGCGTTTAATTCTATGCTCACCCCATTTGCTTTACACGCATCTAAAATTTTAGACATCAATAAAGGAAATCCGGGTCTTGCTAGTAATAAGCGTCCCGTAGGATGCCCTAAAATAGACGTATAAGGATTTTCAATCGCCTTGATTACGCGAGGCATTGCTTTCTCTAAATCCATGGTTAATCCGGCATGAACAGATGCTACCACATAGTCAAATGAGGCTAAAACAGACGCATCATAATCTAAACTACCATCTGGTAGGATGTCTGATTCAATTCCTTTCAGGATCTGAAAATCGGTCCATTTGGCATTTAATTGATCAATTTCTTCGTGCTGACGAATGACATCCTCTTCTTTCAATCCACCAGCATAGGCAGCATATTTTGAGTGATCCGCAATACCGAAATAGTTTAATCCCATATCACGGCAAGCCTCTGCCATTTCCAAGAGCGTATTCTTCCCATCTGAATAAGTCGAGTGATTGTGCAAACAGCCGCGTAAATCGTTATGTTGTATTAACGCCTTATCCCCATGATTCGCCTGCCACTCAAATTCCTGCAATCCTTCCCGCATCTCAGGCTCAATAAATGGCAACTGTTGGGAAGTATAGATTTCTGATTCCTCAGTAATTAATTTCCCTTCAAAACGCTCATAAAAATTGACTTGCGCTAAGTGTTCAGCAGTAGACGATAAAGCGAACAATTTGGTGACAAATTCTCCGGCAGACGCGAAGTGAATTTCAATAGGAATCAGATGTCCCGTTGCAAAACCTCTCCAAGTAAATGGTGAGGATTCCTTAAGATCTTCGTCTAAGTATTCAACCGATTGCAAAAGCCCTGAGGCTCCAAATAAATCGTCTGTCTCCACTAAAAACACCAAAGAGTTGATGACCTCACAATGACGTCTCAATTCTCCTGCAATGGCAATTTTAGTAAATGAATGGCTTAATTTCTGAACGATATCATCGGCTAAATCTTGCGCCTTATTAATTCGCAATTTGCTTGAATTCGACTTAATGAATTGGATATTCAGCATGACACTTTCCACGACAGCCCCTCCAAATCCTTTTAGATTCGCTAAACGACCATCCTCACAAGCCGCTAGCAAATCGTCGATTTCTGTAATTTGTAATTCTTGCCAAATGGTCCTCACCTTTTTAGGTCCTAAACCCTTTATCTTTAACAAGGTAAGTAAGCCGGTAGGCGTCTGTTCAATGATTTGCTCTAAGTAAGGACAAGTTCCGGACGCTGCTATCTCTTTCACAATTTGGACCACCACCTTGCCTACCCCCGGAATTGCTAATAATTCCGCCTCAGGTAAAGCAGAAATTAAACCCGGAAATTTATCGAGGCCACGCGCGGCGAATGCGAGATTCTTACTTTTGAATTCGTTTACTCCATGTAAATCCCACAGCTTCACTAAAAGCTCGAGCGCATCAACGATTTTATCATTATCCATAGACAAATATAAACTAAAATAAAGTGGCTCCCTCTTTTGCTAACAACCATTCCTTCCGCCAAAGCCCTCCACTATAACCCACAAGTTTACCTGTAGAACCAATGACCCGGTGGCAAGGTATAAATAGTAAAACGGGGTTTTGGCCATTTGCATTTCCTACAGCCTGTGCTCCTTTCGGCATAGCTAAACGTTTCGCGATTTCTGCATAGGTAGCAGTGGAACCAGCTGGGATTTCTGTTAATGCCGACCAGACATTTTGTTGAAAGGATGTCCCTATGGATGGATCTATTGGATAATTTTGTAATATGCCTGTTTCAAAATAGGATTGCAAATACCCTTTAATCAACTGGATTTCAACAGGATGATTCAAATGTTCTGCCTCGTCCTGCTCGACAAAAAAACAAGATTGCAAACCGGCATCAGCTAATTCCAAACGTAAAATCCCTATCGGACTCGAATAATTAAAAAGTGACTTATCCATTGAACGTCAATTTCCCACAAAAAATGGTAAATTTCCAATATTTAAAAGGCTATTATTTAAAAAAATGAAAATTAGTGGCCTAGAGAAAAATTAAAACAAAAATAAAATTCTAAATTAAAGTCATATCAAGCATTTTAACCTCTAATTCTATGAATTTTTCTTTTGACAACTACAAAACAGATGGTTTTTTCGATGAAATGTTTGAGGCCGACGGACAAGTCCGAGCAGGCTACGAACACTTCAAAGAACGCGTAGAAGAGCTTTCACAAGAAGAATTTTTACGTCGACAGCAATCCGCCGAAAGAGCATTAATGGCCATGGGAATCACCTTTAATGTGTACTCAGAAAATGAAGGCACGGAACGAATCATGCCTGTTGATATCATCCCACGCATCGTAGAAGCTAAAGAATGGGAAAAAATCGAAAAGGGACTAATTCAACGCATAACGGCACTTAATTTATTCCTGAATGATATTTATTCCGACCAAAAAATCATTAAAGACGGTATCATTCCAGCAGAGGTCATCAATTCTTCTAAAGACTTTTTAAAGGCCTGCATCGGAATCAAACCTGCCAAAAACATCTACATCCATATCACGGGAACAGACTTAATTAGGGGAAGTGATGGGGAATACATGATTTTGGAGGACAACTTACGTTGTCCATCTGGCGTCTCCTATATGATGGAAAACCGGGAATTATTAAAACAAACCTTCCCAGAGGTAGTCGCTAAAACCCAAATCAGACCCATCTCCGATTACCCAAACAAGTTATTAGAAATGCTTCGCTTCATCAGCGATCGACCTAATCCAACCGTTGTAGTATTAACGCCTGGAATCTATAATTCTGCCTATTTTGAGCATTCCTACCTTGCCCAACAAATGGGGGTAGAATTAGTAGACGCTCGAGATCTTGTTGTTCACAAAGGTTATGTCAAAATGCGAACCACAAAAGGATTCCAAATAGTCGATGTCATCTATCGACGCATTGATGACACTTTTTTAGACTCAACCGTCTTCAATCCTGATTCGATGATCGGTATTCCCGGTATTTTTGAAGTATACAAAAATGGAAAAGTGGCGATAGCAAACGCCCCTGGCACTGGGGTAGCAGATGATAAAGTCATCTATGCCTACGTACCACGCATTATTAAGTATTATTTAAACGAGGAACCCATTATCCAAAACGTAAAAACCTACATTTGCGCTGAGGAAGACGATCGCAAGTATGTACTGGAGAACATCGAAAAATTAGTCGTTAAAGAAGCGAATGAAGCAGGTGGTTATGGTATGTTAATTGGGCCAAAATCCACCAAAGAAGAGCAAGAAAAGTTCAAATCTCTCATTCTCAGCAATCCAAGAAATTACATCGCACAACCGACCATTTCCCTTTCTCGAGTGCCTTGTCTCATCGATGATCATGCTGAGGGTAGACACGTAGATTTACGTCCCTATATTTTGTATGGTGACGGGGTAAATGTGATGCCGGGCGGTTTAACCAGAGTGGCTTTGCGAAAAGATTCGCTGGTGGTAAATTCGTCTCAGGGAGGTGGATCGAAGGATACGTGGGTTATGTATTAGATTTTCGGGGTCTGAATCGTTGAAAAATCAAATGATTCCGCCCCCGAAATCCTACTACATATCAAAAAATGGGAGTTAAATTCGACCCTGCTATTCCAATACATATCTGAAGAGGCAAATGATTCCGCCCCCGAAATCCTACTACATATCATGAAAAGCCTC
>JBIIGE010000080.1:0-4892 GCA_044236555.1 Aquirufa sp. | reverse complement strand
GTCTAGAGATGCTCATGATTCAATCGTTTTATAGGTTTATTTTTTTCTAAATTAGAAATAAATAAAATATAAACTACTATAAATCAATCAATTCAGGAATTTCCCTGGATGCACTTCGTCGTGCGCTGTGTGATCTTGGTAAAATTGGGCAATGCGTAAAAGAGTACCTTCGTCATATAATTTCCCCACGAATGAAATCCCGGTAGGTAAGCCGCTTTTCGCATCTAAACCGGTGGGTACACAAACCACGGGATGGCCTGTTAAATTCGTAATTGCCGATTGATTTCCGCCTCCACGGGACGGGCAAATGATGGCATCGTACTGAGAAACGACCTCGTTCACTTTTTGCATTAATACATAGCGGTGACGTTGGGCATTGATGTACTCCACTGCAGGAACAAAACGAGCGGTTCTGAATTGGTTAGGCCAGTCATATTTTGTTTGGCGGGTGAGTTGATCGTCGATATTTTTACGGGTCATCTCGTCAAATTGCGCAGCACACTCTGCCCCGATCACGACGTCCATGATGTTAAATGGGTAGGCTTTTTCGTCTGGAAATTCCACTGGAATTAATTGAACGCCTTGCTTTTTCAGGTCAGCTAACACCTTCCATTCGCTGCGCGTGGTATCTTTTATTTTGTCAAAATAATTTTTTGCATACCCAATTTTCATTCCTTTCAAAGGTCGATTTGACTGGTAATTAAACGGCATATGTACGGCTGCTAAATCCTTTCCATCCGTCCCGTGCAAGTAGTGAAAGACAATCGCCGCATCGTTTGCGGAACGACAAATAGGACCTACCTTATCTAAAGAATAACTTAAAGCCATCGCTCCCGAGCGAGAAATACTTCCAAAGGTGGGACGCAAACCCGTCGCACCACAGGTCGTAGAGGGCGAAACAATGCTCCCCCAAGTCTCTGTCCCAATGGCAAAAGGGACTAAACCAGCTACTGTCGCAGAGGCAGACCCCGCGGAAGAACCAGAGGATCCGAAATTCAAATTCCACGGATTTTTCGTTCGTCCTCCATACCAATAATCGCCCATAGCTAAGGCACCAAGGGTGAATTTTGCGACTAAAACAGCCCCTGATTCTTTTAGTTTAGCATACACATAGGCATCTTCATCGATTTCCTGATCCTTGTAGGGAGCGGCGCCCCAAGTCGTTTTGGTGCCTTTAACCGCAAACAAATCCTTCAAACCGTAAGGAATTCCATGCAATAAGCCCCGGTATTTCCCTGCTGCTATTTCCTTATCCGCTTGACGCGCCTGCGCTAAAGCGATGTCTTCTTGCACGCTGATCACGCATTGCAAGGTAGGACCGTGTGTCTTAATTCGCTCAATAAAAAAAGAGGTTAATTCGACCGAGCTGATTTGTTTCGTCTTAATCAAATACGCGAGCTGATCGATAGAATAGAAAGCTAAATCGGATTTTTTAGAGGGTAACTTCGCCTTCACAGTTGGCCATACCACCGAACGCTGTGTTTCATCAAATTTCATCCCTGGAAGTTTTGGACTTTGCCAAAGACTCAATGGCACATTATTATTCAAAGACAGCGCATGCATGGCCTTGTAGTTCGCTAGATTATCCACGACATCCGAATAGAGTGTATCTAATTCTTGCGTCGTAAAAGTTAAATCAAACAGGTTAGCAGCACCCGAGAGATCAGCTTTTGTTTGAGCAAAAAGTGGGCTAGCGAACAACAGAAAGAAGGCGATTTTTTTCATGTTACTGGATCAATAATTTAGCACGTTGCTTATTAATTTGAATGAAATAGATTCCTTTAGACATATTCTCTACCGAAATAGCCGTTGAATTTAAACCCTTCGTTTGAGTCACATTTTTCTGGTACAACTCTCGCCCCATGGCATCCACAAACTTCAAAGTTGTTTCACCTGCAACGGCGGAATCCCAATCTACTTTTACAAAATCACGAGCCGGGTTCGGATAGAGCTTAATGCTCGGCGATTCGTCCTCCACACTCATAATATTAAAGTCAGGGGTAGACCAAGGTACTAAGCCTAGATTTGTGGTATTCCAAGGCACATTCGTCAGTAAATGGAATTCACCCGGAAGTAAATTCATCTTTGCCTCCACATCATTTATTTCAACTGATTTTCCACTAAAATAATCATACCAAGTACCTTTTTTAGGGAAGCTAGCTGAAATGACCTGCGCATTTACATCCGGATTAGCTAAGACCAGCAAATAATCTGACCCTCTCGTTAATAAATTTCGCTTCACAGCGGATAGCGCACCGACGGTAAAATCAGTCGTTGTAAATATAGGTTTGGATGATTTTAAGGCTCCTAAATGTTGATAAACCTTTAATAGTTTAGCGCGCTCTGTCTCTTGTGCGTAATTCCATTTCAATGGTTTCACTCCGGTTCGACCATTTTCATTGATCGAAATGTCATAACCTAACTCCCCAAATTGCCAAATCAGTTTAGGCCCAGGAATCGTGAAAAAAGTGGCTGCTGCCATTTTCATTCGCTCTATTCTTTCTTGGGCTGTAAAAGTCTTTTTAGCCCCAGCAGTCATCTCCACCATCAATCGCTCTTCGTCATGGGATTCGATATAACTCACCACACTCGGATTATTGAAACCGCGCATTTTATAGGACGCTTGGCTTAAATCTTGGGTATATCCTTGAACGACACGGGTCATATCAGATTTACTATTTCCCCAAAAAAGCATTCCATAATTACCTAATTCATTCTCCTCATTATTTGCTGCAAAATGCTCTAACATGACATAAGCGGACGCATCATAGCTTCGAATTTTATCATAAATTCTTTTCCAAATACGCACGCGTGATCCATCATATTGACCCCACTGACCTACATTGCTACCTGATGGCGTTTGTGTGAAACCTTTGGACAAATCAAAACGATACCCGTCTATTTTATATTCATCTATCCAAAACTTAGTCACTAAATCCACTAGCCATTGCGTATGCACACTCTCGTGATTGAAATCATAAAACACACTGAATGGATGTGTTGCCGTCGGGTTAAAGAAGGGACTATTTGCAGCAGGTTTGGCCCCATCCCAATACATCTTCACATAGGGATTTTCGAAATCTGCCTGATTCAAAACGATATCCATGATGACCGCAATCCCATTCTCATGGCATTTATCAATCAAATATTTCAAGTCATTCTTTGTCCCATAAGCCTTATCTGGCGCCATGTAAAATATGGGATTATATCCCCAAGAATCATTTCCAGAAAACTCCATCACCGGCATCAACTCCAAGGCATTTATCCCTAACTTCTTCAAATAACCAAGGGAATCAGCGACCGTTTTGTACCGACGATCCGCCACAAAATCACGAATTAATAATTCATATACGTGTAGATTATTGGGGGATGGACGTGTAAAACTAGTCGTCTTCCAAACATAAGGTGTAGATCCCGCCTCAAAAACTGACACAATCCCCTTAGCTGCAGTTGGATAACTTTTTAGACCCGGATAAGTAGTGGACGTAATAAATTTATCATTGTTAGGATCTAAAATTTTCTCTGTCAAAGGATCCGCTACCGCTAAATTACCATCCACCCAATACTGGTAGGCCACCTCTTTACCTGGCGCCTGAACACCTAAATCAATCCAATACCGCAAACCATCAGCCGTGCGCTTCATCAAGTAGGCGGGTAAAGCATTCCAATTAGAAAACTCCCCTATCGCATATACGAACGAGGTCGATGGAGCATAAAAACATAACACCACCCGATTGCCTATATAGTTAATCCCGTCTTTAATTCCTGCCGGTAAAGCTTCTGTTACCACCGCAGGCTTCGTTAGAATTCGCACCGAATCTTTTAAAGTCGACGACCCTGCCGTTGCTTCTAAAATAAGCGTGTGTAATTTGCCCTTTTCGGAACCTAATGCATAGGTATAATTGATGGAATCAGAGGCAGAGGCGGTGGCTAGCAGGGTTCCTGCAGATTTTAAACTAATCGATGAAGAGGCCGAAAACTTAGCCCTGATGGAAACTGATGTTCCCGCTTCCGCTAAAGTAAAGGACTCCGCAGGGGATAACCATTTCAATGAATAGGAACCCGTGAAGAGCGGAAGAATAAAATCTTCTGTTTGCGCTTTACCATCGCCGCTTTTTAATAGCAATCCCAATTTAACAATCGGGTTGCCTGCCGGTACATTGTAATAGGTGCGCGGAGTAAGTTTGATTGACCACTTGTCATTGCCTAATGAGGTCATTCGTCCTTTTTCAAAGGGAACACTAAAATTAGTTTGACCCGTGGGCTGGTATTTAAATGCATCCCCTGTCGCTAAATCCCCTGCACCTGACCATAAAAATACATCACTCGTTTTTCCTAAAAGTCCAGAGGCCCGTGAATCTTTTGCGAGCTTCAAATCAAAAATCAAGGTAATCTCTTTATCTCCGGATGGGAAAATTTCCGCTGTCGTTACTTGAGCATAGGTAGCGAAAGAGAATAACAGTAAGAATAGAATTCTCATCGGATTTCAAAAATTTGAGCTGACTTGCCTGGCACACTAAGTGTTTTAGCAAAAATAACATCTGTCGATTCCATCACATTATGCGCCTTCGCACCGGCTGGAAGAATCTCTTCGTAATGACTCAAATTAAGATTACGAGATTCTGCATTTTTATTTAGAACCACCATTACTTTGGCCTTATCTGTATACCGGAAATAGACATAGATGCCATTGCCTTCACCAGAATTCTCTGGACCAAAATGCAATAGCTTACCCTTATGAATTGCCTCAGAACCCTTTCTCCAAGTTAATATCTTCTTAAAGAACTCCTGCATCGCTTTCTCATCCGCCGTCAAATTCGCTCCAGTGAACGCATTTTTCGCATCACCTGCCCAGCCACCCGGGAAGTCACCCCGAATTTCGCCGTGCTCAG
>JBIIGE010000037.1:0-17779 GCA_044236555.1 Aquirufa sp. | reverse complement strand
AAAAATTAAAGTTGCTATTAATGGTTTTGGTCGTATCGGTCGACTTACTTTCCGTCGTTTATTGGAAAAAGAAAATGTGGAAATCGTTGCTATTAACGATTTAACTGACAATGCTACTTTGGTACACCTACTAAAGTATGATTCAGTTCATGGTCGTTTTAATGGAACTGTTACTTCTGATGCAGATAGCATTACTGTTAATGGTAACGTGATTAAGGCTTTTGCAGAACGTGATCCTAAGCAATTGCCTTGGGGTGCTTTAGGCATCGATGTTGTTTTAGAATCAACGGGTCGTTTTATCGATCAAGATGGTGCAGGTCAACACTTAGTTGCTGGCGCTCGCAAAGTAATCATCTCCGCTCCTGCTAAAGGAGATATTCCTACAGTAGTTTTAGGTGTTAATGATAATACATTGACAGATGATATGACGATTATCTCTAATGCATCTTGTACAACTAACTGTTTAGCGCCAATGGCTAAAGTATTAGATGATGCTTTTGGAATCGAAAAAGGTTTTATGACTACGGTTCATGCTTATACAGCTGATCAAAATTTACAAGATGCACCTCACTCCGATTTACGTCGTTCTCGTGCTGCAGCTTATTCTATCATCCCTACCTCTACAGGTGCTGCGAAAGCAGTAGGTTTAGTATTACCTCACTTGAAAGGTAAATTAGATGGTAACGCTATGCGTGTTCCTACACCAGATGGTTCAGTTACTGACTTTACTGTAGTATTGAAGAAAGAGGCAACGGTTGCTGAAATCAACGCTGCTTTAAAAGCTGCAGCTGATGGTCCAATGAAAGGCATCTTAGAGTATACTACTGACGAAATCGTTTCTATCGACATCATCGGTAACCAACACTCTTGTATCTTAGATTCTAAGTTAACAACAGCCATGGGTAACTTAGTGAAAGTAGTAGGTTGGTATGATAACGAGTTTGGTTATTCTTCTCGTGCAGCAGATTTGATCGCTCGCGTAGGTTAATCAACCAGTCTGATATAAATGAAAAGCCTCTCAAATCGAGAGGCTTTTTTTATTTCTGGTTGGTAGCTCTAAGGTAATTGATGTTAAATCCTTTTTCGTAGAACATTTCCTCGAAGCGTGTTTTGATTCCAAAGTGATCATCCATCCATTCGGACGTATACAAATCAGTTGTTTTTACGATTACCTCCCATCCGTTTTCGACTAATGAGCCTTCTGAAAATTCAAAGAAGGGTAAGGAATCCGTTTTTAAGTGAAGAATACCGCCAGGCTTTAGGATTTTCTTGTAGCGATTAAGAAAGGTATGAAATGTGAGGCGACGTTTCTCGTCTCGATCTCGAAGACGTGGGTCAGGGAAGGTAATCCAAATTTCATCTACTTCGTTTTCGGCGAAATGTTCATCAATCTCTTGCATGTGTATGCGAAGAAAGGCAGTGTTCGTTAACTCAAGTTCCTTAGCCGCTCTCCCTGCTTGCGCTAAACGATCCCCTTTTACATCCACCCCAATAAAATTCATATTAGGAAACAGTTTTCCTAATCCATTGGTATATTCTCCTCGGCCACAGCCTAACTCTAGCACTAATGAATGTGCATTGTTAAAGTATTCCGATTTCCATTTGCTGGCCAAAGTTCCGAAAATAGGTTTCGGACTTTGGATGACATTGTCTAAAGCGATGGCTAGATTGTATTTGGCTGTTTTTCGTCTGCTCAAGATGTACGCGTATTAAAAGGTAATTTCTCCTATGAGGTAGGTGCTTCCACAGATGAGTATTCCATCTGTAGAACCTGAATGTGATTTTGCAAGGGTAATGGCATCATTTACAGAGGGTACAACTTTACCCTGTAAGCCTTTTGTTGCAGCTATTTTTTGTAATTCCAAAGCTGATATGGCTCTGGGATTGTTCGCTTGTGAAAAATAATAAGTTGCATTAGGGGGAAACAAGGATAAAACTGATTCAATGTCTTTATCTGCTACCATTCCAAGAATAATGGTTAAATCATCGAAATTTTCCTTATTTATCTGTTGAATAATTTCGGTGATACCACTTATGTTATGTCCCGTGTCCGCAATGATTTTAGGACTATCACCTAAAATTTCCCATCGGCCTTGTAAACCGGTATTTACTCGGGTCTGCTCAACCCCTAATTTGATTTTTGCTGCTTCTAGTGGAATCATTGACTTAATCTGTTCACACCAAGCTAGTACGCCGCGAATATTTTTTTGTTGGTAATGTCCCTTGTAAGGACTATTGATCGGCATTTCACCCCAGCTAGGGCTTGTAAAGATATAATCCGACGCAGAAACTACATCCGAGGCAAATTGTAGCGAGGCATTTACTGTTAAAGCTTTGGCAATGAAAACACCAGATATTTCATCTTGTTTTTCGCTGATGGTGATCGGAGTATTCCATTTAATGATGCCAGCCTTTTCTGACGCAATTTTTTCCAAAGTATCCCCTAGCAAATCTTGGTGATCAAAGCTGATGTTTGTGATCAGGCAAGCGAGCGGTGAAATGATATTCGTCGAATCCAAACGTCCGCCTAACCCCGTTTCAATGATTGCATAATCTACCTGTTGCTCCTTGAAATAGGTAAAGGCCATGATGACGGTCCATTCAAAAAAGGACGGCCGCACTTTTTCAATGAGGTCTAGTCGAGAAGTAACAAAGTCGGCTACCCATTCTTCAGGTACCTCACAACCGTTTATCTTTATCCGTTCTGTGAAGGAATGTAAATGGGGGGATGTGTAAAGACCTACTTTGTAGCCATGTTGCTGAAGAATAGAGGCCATAAAATGGGAGGAACTCCCCTTTCCATTTGTACCTGCAATGTGCAAGGATTTGAATGAGCGCTCGGGGTTTTCCATTAGCTCACAAAGTGCTTCTATATTACCTAAACCTGGTTTATAGGCTTTAGCCCCTTCCCGGTGAAATACCGGCAATTGTGCATACAAAAAGGAAATGGACTCGGAATAATTCATCGGATTCCTATCTTTCTCCTACGCGGAAGGTAATAGATCCGGTCGCTTCTTTCGGGCTTGCACCTGAAGACGTTTTAATGAATTTAGATTTTTCAATGGCTCTTTTGTATTTCTGTGCCAAAGAATTAGAGAAGGAATTCTCTGCAATCACTAATTTAATAATATTACCATCCTCATCGATTTTGATGGTGAAGCGAATCATACCTGTTTCACCGGTATCATCTTTTACATTTGGACGATTGGCAATTCTCCATCCGGAGATATTTACCGATGTAGATCCTGCGCCATCCCCGGTCCCGCTTCCATTACCTGAGTAGTTTGTGGAGTTGTTTATTTTTCCATTCGGGCTACCTTTATCCCCAATTTTTCCCGCATCTGGTCCGTTGGAATTTCCTCCAGGATTCGGATTTGTTCCGCGCGTTCCATTACTTGTTGTTTTCTTCTTGAATAAAGCACCTTCATCGATTTTTTCTTCCGGCTCGGGTGTGGGTTTTGTCGCTACAGTCGTCGTTTTCTTACTATTTTCCGAAATACTTACCGGGCTTTTTACCACCGATGTAACTACTGACTCTTTAGAGCTAGGCGTAGGCTTTGCTTTTGTCACGGTTGCGACTTCCGTTTCTTTTTCTGCTGGTTGTGATTCATCGTTGTTCGGTAAATCACTAGGTTGATTATAGGATTGTACATTTCCACCCCCTTCATCATCTGTCCCATAATTTACTTCGAATCCTGGCTCAGGTAATTCGAGCTTCATTTCTTCAGCTGACCAAATTTTTGCATACCAAAACAACAAGAAAACTAACATTTGTACAACAAGCGTTATCACCAAGGCTTTGCGCTGGTTTTTACGTTCTAAATTTTGTTGTTCGATGCGTTGGTTCATTCCTTAAAGTGCCTTAAACACCCAAATATCTACCTTTTTTGATTTTTTTAGTTCGCCTGCTTTTGCATATCCGGCATCCATTGAATGTTCCGTTCCTAGGCTAATGCGGTAAAACTTTGACTGATCGTTTTTTAATATAATCTCTGCTTGATCAAAACCAAGTGATTTAAAGGCTTTCAAGCTTTTTTCTGCTTGATCAAACGATTGAAAACTAGCTGCGATTAGATAAATGACATCTTTCGAATTGATTTCCTCCGATTTAACCGCTACTGGCTTCTTTTCCGCTGGTGCAGCAAGTGTTTTTGTTTGCGTGGTATCGATTAAGGTTTCAACTTTGGATACTGCCGGTGCAGGATTAACCTTTTTTTCAATTTTAATCGGATTTAATGAACTCTGTGATTGGTTGGATGCTGGGGCAGTCAGGAAGAAAGCACCTAATCCACCTAAAATGAATGCGATGGCAGCGTATACATACACTGATCGGCTCATTTTTATCGGCTGGATCTCTTCATTCGATTGAGCTAGTAAATCTTCAGGAATCGGTGTTGTAACAAGTTCTGGCTTTTTCGCCTTAGTTACGTGTGAATAGCCTAATCCCACTGGATAAAGACCAAAAACGTCTAAATCTGCATTGAATTCAGGATTGGGTAAAAAGGAGATTCGCTTTTCTTGGTTCAAGGTTAATGAACCTAAAACACCTATGCTTACTTCCCCCTGGGTATTTAATAGGGACTTTAATTCTTTACTAAATGCGGTAACCTCAGCAGACGCATCAGCAACTGAGATAGACTTTTTCTTTGCCCATTCTGTGCTTAAAAAACGATCATCCGTTTTTAGCTTTTCATTGAAGGCCACACATTTTCTCTTTGGGTAGATTTTTCCTTCCTTTTCATTAAATGAAAAGTCTTCAGCATTTACGACAAAACCACCAAATTGCGGAATAATCACGCATTCATGGTCGTATAATAAGTGTTCTAGAAAGGAATAAAATTCAGTCATTATTAAAATGAATATGCTAGAGTTGCTGTAAAGTTAAAACCTTGTGTCGGATAAAATAAATATCGTTGGTAATTTTTTCCCATTAAGTTATTAGCCGATACCGCCGCTGTAAATTTATCCGTAATAGCATACTCTCCTTTTACGTTGATATCTATGATATTATCTAATTTACTTGCCTTTTGAGTTCTCGGATTGAAACCATACAATCCACCTATGTAATAGATTTCAGGAAGAATTTTTACTTTAGGATGTATTGTGATCGTATTTCTCCAAGCTATTTGGATATTAGGTCTGTGGTATGCATATAAAAGCGATCCTAAGTTGCCATAATGAGTATATTCCACCTGTAGATCAGATTGGATTTTGTCAGTAAATGACATCTTCGTATTTGCCTGTAATTGAAGTACAGAAATGGCAGCGCCTGAATTAGAGAAGAGGATATCAAATTGCGATAAATCAGCTGCCGATGAAGTGAAAAAGGCCATTTTAGTATATTGTCCATACGTGGCTTTTAATTCATAGGATACATTCCGCTCATTAGAGCCTGATAAACCACCGGTAACAAGCCATTTCTGATCTGTATTTTGTAAGTTGATGGATTGGGCAAGCCAAGGATTTACTAACAAACTGCTGTGATAAGAATTAAATTGAGTATTTCCTTCCAAGCCAGCAAATAAGCGAATATAGTCATTTGCTCTAAATCGAACCTGTACATTAGGGTAGATTTTTAGTTCATCGTCTTGGATGGCGTTGATTCCAGCTTGTACATTTAATTGAGGTAAAAGGGCAAAGCTAAGGCTCGGCATTAAGCGGAAAAAGTTTCGGTTAGTAGACGTATTACTGGTGAAATTCGATAAGATAGCCTCTCCATTCAATCGGAAGTTAATGCCATCTTTAATGGCAAAGGTTGAATTTAGGTAACTTTTAAACAACCATTCTTTTAGAGCTAAATTTCCGGACAAGTATGAAAATTCTGTTCCAGCTTGGTAACTTAATTTTTTACCCTCTGTCGCACTTAAAATATCCCCATTGAATTTTATCTGATTGTAATTTACACCAAAGGCATCCTCTGGTGTATTTGCAGGAATGCTAGCCTTACCATAAAAATTAGTTGCGGTGCGGCGGTAGTCTAGTGAACCTTTTAATAAGGCTTTGGACCAAAGTGACTGGCTATAAACTTTTACCTCATTCTCAGATCGGCTAGAAAAGGCATTATCCGTGGGACCGATTGAGTTCGCATCGTGGTTGATGTACAAACCTCTTGATTCCTTATCAGATGGATTAAACCCAAAATGACCATTTAGTAAGGTGTGGCCATAGTTACCCGCTCCTATTTTGATCGAATTTTTAGCCTTAGATCCGAATGGAGAAACTAATTCTTCTCCTGCTCTAGGACCAATGATGCTCGTGTTGATAGCTGGTAAACTAGGCGATTGGGGTTTATTCAGATCAAAAGAAAAATCAACTTTATGGTCTTTTGAGTAATCTGGAATTTCGTTCAATGCTTCAAATGATCGGCTCAAAGTAGGTTGCACTTCAATCTTACGTACTTTTTCCGTTACAAATTCTTCATTTTGTATGGTTCCCTCTTTCTTCTGTTGACCATAGCTTTGCATGGAAACCAGGATTAAACAGGATGCTATACCGATTTTAGATGCGAATCTCATATTCATTATTTTGGGAATTGGGTTTTCATCAGGGCCTTTGCAGCATCTACGCTTTCTTTGTCCTCAGAATTATCAATAATGGATTTTAATGTGGCTTTAGCTTGAGCAAGATTTTTCAGTTCAATCAAGTTTCTAGCTAATAGTAAATAGGCTTTACCTAAAGTGGCATCTGATACTTCAGCAAATTCATTTCTGAATTTGTCTAAAATCATCTCATTAGAGGCGGCAAATTCACCTTTTGCATTCTTTAGTTGAATGATATCTAAATAGAATATAGCGGCTTCCTCTACGCTTTCTTCCTCCTTTCCGTTCGTAGAACTAAATTCTTGGTAGGCAATCAAGGCAGAATCTAATTCATTTAACTTAAGATAGGATTGTAGGATGCGTTTGTTTGAACGATGAATAAGGCTGGAATCCACCCCTTTATCTTTTAGAAGACGGTAATGAACAATCGCTTTAGAATAAGCAGCTGAATCAAATTCGATATCTGCTACTTTTGAAATAACAGAATTCAAAGATGGATGTGCGTTCTGTTCGATCACCTTTTGGTAGAATTCGTAAGCTATTGCTTTATTATTAGACCGGTTTGCCGCATCTGCGATTAAATAAGTCACTTCTACTACACGCTCGTCAGCAGGATAATGCGCAATGAAATTTTTCAAAGGTTGAATAGCCTTATCGTATTTCTCCCCTAAATAGATTCCTTTAGCCGCTTGGTATTCTAAATCTATTTTTTCTTCCTCATTTAGGCTGCTATTTTGGTACATCTGCAGGTAAGCTGTCATTTCCTCTGGGCGACCTACTTCATTTAACTCTTCTTGTAAACCGGCTACAGCATCTTTAGCAAAAGTCTCTTTAGCGTACTTTTCAATGACTACTTTATAGTCTGCGATGGCCTTTTCTGGTTGCTTTGCGTTCGAATAAGATTGCGCTCTTTTTAAGATGGATTCTGCGTAATATGGGCTATTCGGTTGATTTGTAATCAAATCAGTAAATCCTTCAATAGCCTCTGCATATTTACGTGTACGGAATGAAATCAAGTTTTCTTGAAAGCTAGCATCATCTCCAAATTTTGTATTCGGGAAAGCCTTTTTTAAAGCTTGGAAAGTGGCTTTAGCCTCTGTATCACGTTCTAAATACATTAAAGTGATTCCTTTTTGGTATAAAGCATAATCCTTCTCTGTTTTTACATTCTCGATAGCTTGGTTATAAAAAGATAATGCTTCAGTGTAATTTTTCGCTACTAAATAGGTATCAGCTAGTCGTAAGAGCGCATTTGAATTCGCTTTTCCTGCCGGATTTGCTTTCAGTTGTTCAACGTAGGTTTTAAAATAGGTATTTGCGCTAGTGAATTCTTTTACAGAGAAATAGGCATAAGCGATTCCGATACGGTTTTTTTGGAGAAAATCAGCCGAATGTTTACCTGATAATAGAGGTTTATAGACCTGAATCGCGGCTTCAAAATCCTTTAATTGGGAAAGTGATTCTGCTTTACCAAATGAAGCTTCATCTGTCACATTTGGGTTCGCAGCTTGCGCAATAGCTTGATCAAAATAGGTAATTGCCTCCTTGTATTGTTCCTTGTTGTAGGCTTTAGTACCTAAATTATAAGTTAATGTCTGATAAGCCACTTTCATTTCATCCGAGATTGGAATTCCTGAAGTCAGGAGTGTTGTGGCTGGTTGAAGCGTCGTTAACTTAAGGATTGCATCCGCTGCTAAACTCTGATATGCCGCTGTGAAAGAGCTTTTTGGATAGGTTTTGCCAAATTGAAGGATAGCCTGAAGGCCCTCCGTCCATTTACCTAAATCTATCGAAATACTTAACGACTTAAATTGTGCCTCTTCTTTTAAGGATGGGTCTTGATTTAGCGTACCTACTTTAGTAAAGCTGGCAGCTGCCTCTGATTTTTTTCCCATTTTCAACAAGGCTAATCCTTGCAAATAATAGGCTTTTTGGCCTAAAGAATCTTCTTTTAATAATCCGGCTACCGATTGAATGGCGTCATCGTATTTTTCAATCGAGTATAGTGAAAATCCTTTTCTGTAGGCAGCGGCATCATTTTTATGGTCTTTTAAATAATCCGTGAAGCTTTTAGCCGCCTTCGCATACTGCCCTTTTTTAAATTGAACTTCTGCCACTAACAAAGCTAGATCGGGATAAGACCCAATAATTGGTTCTGCATACTTCAATAATTCATCCCACTGCGCGGTTTGCTGATAAGAGGAAATAAGCCAATACGGTAAATCTTTGCGGTATTTAGAGTTCCCATTTGACTTCTTAAAATCTGCGATGGCCTCTATGAAATTCTTTTGTTGATACTGAATAACCCCTGCATAATAGGCTGCTGAAAAGGCAAATTCTTCATCAGGATCCGTTTTAACCTCATTGAATAGAGCTAAAGCCTTTTCCATTTCTTTTGTTTCAAAATAAGCCACGCCTAATTTATATCGCGCCTCTACATTGCCTAAGGAGGAATTTTCTAGGTAATGTATTGCTTTCACATAATTCGCTATATCATAGAAGTACAATCCTACTTTTCTAAACAAAAGATTGCTATGAGGGCTATCCGGATGCTTTAAATTAAAATGATAACCTAATACCTCTATTTCAGGTTGGTTTAAATATAGGGAGCACAAAACCTGGTAGAATTCTGCCGTGATAACATCATTTTTAGTGGCATCCGATTGCCTACTTAAGAAGTTAGTAAACTCCTCGCGAGCCGCTACATAGTTTTGGGCATCAAAATACTCTTTCCCTTGATTAAAGTGAATCTGATTGCTCTCAAAAGCTAAGGAGGCTTGTGCAAAAGACGATAAATGAATAGATAAAAAGAGAACGAGGCAGTAAAAAGATGATTTAAATACCATAGGTTTATTGTCAATAGTCAAGACTAAACAATAATACGATTTTTATGTCAAATAATTGTAGAGAGATTTAGAATTATTTGGAAATAAATAGCACATGCTAGACTATACGGCTGATTTTTATAATTTTACTAAAATCTATTTCACAACAAAAATACTTATGAATTTAAAACTCCTATTCTTGAGTGTAATCGCGTCATTTAGCTGTTTTGCCGGACCGATCAAACACGAAATCAGTATGCCAGAGCCCTACTCTCATTATTTTGAGGTCAAAACAACGGTAGATGTCAGCAAAGAATCCAATTTTTTTGATCTTAAAATGGCGGCCTGGACACCTGGCTCTTATTTAATTAGAGAATTTGCCAAAAATGTGGAGTCTGTTACCGCTGAATCTGGTGGTCAAAACATCCGCATTTCTAAAACTAACAAAAATACTTGGCGCATTGCATTAAAGCCTGGAATGAAACAAGTCACGGTACATTATCGGGTGTATGCTTTTGAAATGTCGGTTCGTACGTCCTTTTTAGATGATGCTCATGGATATATTAATCCAGCAAGCGTATTAATGTATGCTGCTAAATTCGCCTCTCAACCTCAGGAATTAACCATTATTCCACACAAGGATTTTAAAAAGGTGTCGACTGCGATGAAAAATGTAGGTGGCTTTAATTACATTGCAAAGAACCTAGATGAGTTGATCGACTCCCCTATCGAGATTGGAAATCACAAGGTTTGGGACTTCAAAGTGAACAATATCCCTCACCAAATTGCCTTCTATGGCCCCGCAAAAGTCGATTCTGTTAAATTCTTAAAAGATGTACAGAAGATGGCGGAGGAAGCTCAAAAAGTAGTGGGTGAGCATCCTTGCGATCATTATTTATTCATTATCCATAACTTAAATCGCGGTGGTGGCGGTCTAGAGCACTTGTATTCAACGACTTGCCAAGTAACGCGTTCTAGTTATGAGACCCCTAAGGGATACCAAGGAATTATGAATTTATTAGCCCATGAGTATTTTCACTTGTGGAATATAAAGCGCATTCGTCCTAAATCATTAGGGCCATTTGACTACGAAAATGAGAATTATACGCACAATTTATGGTTCTCAGAAGGAATTACGAGCTATTATGCGGATGTAATCAATCAACGTACGGGTATGGTTTCTACGTCGGATTACCTGAAAGCATTAGGGGAAGAAATTGCTGGAGTAGAAAATACTCCAGGAAATCAAGTGGAATCAGCCGCTGAAGCGAGCTGGGATGCTTGGATCAAGTATTACCGCCCTAATGAGAATTCGCGTAATTCAACAGTTTCCTATTATGACAAAGGCTCCTTATTAGGGGGTGTTTTGAACATGTGGATTATTCAACAAACCCAAGGAGCTAAATGCCTGGATGATGTTTTCAAATTATTATACCAAACCTATTATTTGAAGGCTGGACGTGGATTTACAGATCAAGAACTAGAAGATGCGTTCTCTAAAGTAGCGGGATCATCTGCAGCTGAATTCTTTAAATCGCATATTTACGGTGTGAAAACGCCTGCGTATGCGTCACTATTTAAGGCTTTCGGCTACCAATTTACAGATACAAATCTAGCTAAGACACTACCCTACGTAGGAGTAAGCATTGCTGCTGGACGCGTTGTTTCAGTATACAAAGGTGGATCAGCCTATGTAGCCGGACTCAATGTGGGTGATGAGGTAGTGAAGGTGAATGGAGCTGATTTTCCCGGAATAGATAAATTATTAGCTGATAAGAAACCAGGGGATTCACTTGTATTCTCAGTGAAAAGAGATGGAATGGAGCGTACTTTCTTAGTGCCTGTGCACCAAACGCCTTTAAAGGCATTTGTTATTGAATCAGAGGCTACACCGACCGAAGCGCAATTGAAACTGCGCCATAAGTGGTTAGGCGGGAACTAATCCGAATGTTTAGCCATTTCGGCGTACATATTCTTAAAGGTCTGTAAGACGAAATCTTGAAAGGAGGAGCTGGATACCAGCTCCTCTATTTCATTTTGGGAGGAAAAGTCCATCACAGAATATTTGTAGCTCTGCTCTAGGTGCGGAGTCTCAAACTTCACGATGTATTTCGAATTCCACTCAAAAAGGGAGATTCGCATCTGTGGATGGGTTATTTCCTTGATAAAATGCATTAGTCTTGAATGATTTTAACGCTTTGGATTTTATCTCCTTCACGTACTAAATCGATTACGTCTAATCCTTCAATTACTTTACCAAAACACGTGTGCTTACGGTCTAAGTGTGCCGTATTGTTACGTGAGTGACAAATAAAGAACTGAGAACCACCTGTGTTAGGTCCACGGTGAGCCATCGATAAAACACCACGGTCGTGGAATTGATTATTTCCTGTTAATTCGCAAGGAATTGTGTAGCCTGGGCCACCTGCTCCTGTTCCGTCAGGACAACCTCCTTGGATAACGAAATCATTAATCACGCGGTGGAAAGTAATACCGTCATAAAAGCCTTTCTCCGCTAAGTCGATGAAGTTTTTAACGTGGATAGGTGCATCCTCTGTGTAGAATTCGATTTTCATTAACCCTTTATCGGTTAACATTTCTGCGTATGCCATAATTTTACATTTAATTAAGCTACAAAGATGCGAATGAATTTTGAATTATTTAAATTGAACTTTCTTTTAGCCTTATGAAATACATCCTCTTCTTTTTCGCGTCATTCTTCCTTTTAAGCTGTTCTACAACCTCAGAAGATGAAAAGCGAGAATCCAGTGACTTCTTTTTGCGTGGAAATGCGAAATGGAAAGAAAAAGAGTACCATGAGGCTGTTAAATGGTATACGGAGGCGATTTCCAAGCGCCCAGATTTCTCAGATGCCTACTATAACAGAGGTTTAGTCTACCAAATCTTAGAAAAGAATGACGAGGCGCTAGCCGACTTTTCAAAGGCCTCGGCATTAGATGCTAAATTCGCTCCTGCCCTCTTTAAAAAGGCTGAAATGTTACAAACACTACAGCGATTTGATGAGGCTGTTCCAGCTGTGGATGAACTAGTTAAATCTTTCCCTGATTCAGCTGCGAATTGGACGTTAAAAGGCGATATATTGTTACAAAAAGAGGATTTATCTGGTTCTCTTTCTTCTTATGACCGTTCTCTTTTACTCGATTCTACCTCTATTGAAACGTTGATTAATAAAGGCGTGGTCTTGCAAGAGATGAATGAACTTGATTTAGCAGAAGCCGTTTTCAAGAAGGCATTGAAATCTGGGAAATACGAGGATTTACTCAATAATAACCTAGGTTATCTTGCTATACAGCGAATGCAGTGGGATTTAGCGGCTGCTTATGTGAAGAAAGCCCTGGAGAAGGATCCTAAAAATGAGTTGTATTTAAAGAATTGGGCCAAAATTCAAGCTAAATCAAGCCTTAAATAAGGACATATACCTTTTTAGTTCCTCTGCGTTATCAACAGAATTTGTGTGAAGTTCTAAGAGCGCAGCTCCCTTGTTATTGAAGAAGGCATCTAGATCTAATTCCTTTTCGTTACTCGCCGAGAAATAGCTGATATTCGCGTCTTTTGCCGTATTTTCAGCCGTAAAACCTTGCTGAGTTTCCATAAATTCATCTAGTTCTGGGAGGTCTTTTGCCCCCTCTAGATTACGGAATATTCCCCCGCCCCCATTATTGAACACAATGATTCGTAAGTTCGCTGGAATGTAATTATTCCAAAGTGCATTCCGATCGTACTGAAAGGCCACATCCCCTATCATGGAGATGCATAATTTATCCGTTTTTTGTGCAGCACCTACCGCTGTACTGAGGCAGCCATCGATTCCAGATGTACCTCGATTCGAGAATACCTCTGTTTTAAAAAATTTAGTTTGAGTCCAATTAATGTATCTGACAGCTAGCGAGTTAGCCACATGCACGTCAGCCCCTTGTTTTTCAATGGCTTCAGTTATTGCTTGGTAAATATGGATTTCAGTCCAATTCGGTTTTGCAAAAAAGGCTGTTTGTTGTGGCGTGATTTTAGCTGAATTCCAGGTATTCCAAGATTTTGAAGACCATTTTACACCTGTCATAAAACTTTGCGCATCCGTGTTGACCACATGGCTTAAACAAAGGAAAGGATCGGGTCTTCCGATCGGATTCGGGTGAATAAGCCAAGATTGCTTAGGTTTATGTGACCTTAGAAACTGCTTAATTCGCTTCGAAACGAAAGATTTTCCGAAGTGTATGTGCAAATCAGCCTTTAATGAAGGCCATAAAGAATCGTTTGCTAAAAGTAAATCGTGCGAGATGGTGCTGCCACAATTAGACGTCGCATCCCCTATCACTGGAATCCCATAGGCAGACAGTTTCTCGAAAATGGAATTATCTTCCATTTGACCTACGGTAACAAGAATTTTCTCAGCAGCGGCGATTTCCTGATTGAAATACGCAAAGTCCACTTTATGCTCTTTACTCTCTACTCTATACTCTATACTCTCTACTCTCTTATCTGCTTTAGGCAAAATAAAACCTGGCTCCGGATAAAACGGCTCACTAATGGGCACATTAATCTGCACAGGACCCTTAGGTTCTGCTAATGCAATAGAAGGTGCTGAAGAGCAATCATCTGTTTCAAAGTCAAAAAATGCTTTTGCGTGCTTTCCAAATAGGTTTTCTTGGTAAATCGTTTGGCCGTCCCATTGTCCAATCCATTCTTTAGGACGATCTGCTGTTAAAATGATTAACGGAACCTCTTGGAAGAAGGCTTCTACTACTGCCGGGGCAAAATTCAAACCAGCTGAGCCCGAAGTGCAGCAAATGACTACCGGTCTGCCTGTTTTCAGGGCAATTCCTAGGCCAAAAAATCCAGCCGAGCGTTCATCTGAGATCGAATAGCATTTAAATCCGCCGTGGCGGGTTAGAGCAATCATTAAGGGGGCATTTCTGGATCCTGGGCATATAACGGCCTCATTTACACCTTGTTGGTATAAAGAGTCTACGAGTTCGATGATGCCTTTTGGAAATGCCATAGCAAAAAAAAGCCTCGTGAGAGGCTTTAAAAATTATCCAAGATATGTTTTTAGTGCTTTGCTTCGAGAAGTGTGTCGTAAACGACGGATCGCTTTCTCTTTAATTTGTCTTACACGCTCACGCGTTAAATTAAATTTCTCACCGATCTCCTCAAGAGTCATTGCGTGTTCGCCATTTAAGCCGAAATACAAAGTAACTACATCTGCCTCACGTTGAGTTAAGGTAGATAAAGCGCGTTGTACTTCACGACGAAGGGAATCGTTAATCAAACCAGAATCTGGTTTGTCTTCAGAATCGTTCTCTAATACGTCTAAAAGCGAGTTTTCTTCTCCTTGAACGAAAGGTGCATCCATAGAGACGTGACGACCTGAAATCTTCAACGTATCTACTACTTCACCCGTAGAGATCTCTAAAACCTCTGCTAATTCTTCTGGAGATGGCTCACGCTCAAATTTTTGCTCTAATTCAGAAAATGTTTTTGAAATCTTGTTCAAAGAACCAACTCTGTTTAAAGGCAAACGTACGATACGAGATTGCTCCGCTAAAGCTTGAAGGATCGATTGACGAATCCACCAAACTGCGTATGAAATGAATTTAAATCCACGTGTTTCATCAAAACGTTGTGCCGCTTTGATCAAACCTAAGTTTCCTTCGTTAATTAAGTCACCTAAGCTAAGACCTTGGTTTTGGTATTGTTTTGCAACGGATACCACGAAACGAAGGTTCGCTTTCGTTAAACGCTCTAATGACAATTGATCCCCATCGCGAATCTTCTGCGCTAGGATTACCTCTTCATCCGGAGTCAATAAATCGACTTTACCGATCTCTTGAAGGTATTTGTCTAGAGATTGACTTTCCCTGTTGGTAATTTGTTTGCTAATTTTTAGCTGTCTCATAAGATCTTACAACAGAATGAAAGCGTCGCGCACGAATGCGCAACGCTAGGATATACTAAATTATTCAGCTGAGGCTGCTGGAGCCTCTGGTTTTTCTGGCTTAGGTAAAAGAACCTTAGCAGATAAACGGAATTTGCCCGTTTTCTTATCTACTTCGACTAATTTAACCTTTACTTTATCTCCTTCTTTGAAAACACCGTCCATCGTGTCGATGCGATCCCATGAAATCTCAGAGATATGTAGTAAACCATCTTTACCCGGTAAAAATTCCACAAAAGCTCCGAATGCTTGAATATTCTTTACTTTTCCTTCGTAAACCTCTCCTACTTCAGGAACAGTTACGATGCTTCTTACCATGCTAACTGCTTTTGCCATTGCGTCTCCGTTAGAAGAGAAGATACTTACATATCCACCATCTTCTTTTTCTTCGATCGTAACAGTTGCCCCTGATTGCTTTTGGATATCTTGAACTACTTTACCACCTGGTCCGATTACCGCACCGATTTGGTCTTTCATAATCTTGATAACTGTCGCACGCGGAGTTTGAGGTTTGAAATCTTCTCTAACCTCTGGCATCGCTTTCTTCATCTCGTTTAAGATGTGTAAACGACCTTCTTTTGCTTGAGAAAGTGCTTCCGCTAAAACTTCGTAAGATAAACCTTGTACTTTGATGTCCATTTGGCAAGCTGTGATACCGTTTTCAGTACCTGTCACCTTAAAGTCCATATCTCCTAAGTGATCTTCATCCCCTAAGATATCTGATAATACGGCGTATTTTCCAGTTTTTGAATCAGAAATTAATCCCATCGCGATACCTGAAACGGGCGCTTTGATTTTTACACCTGCGTCCATTAAGGCCAAAGTACCCGCGCAAACTGTCGCCATTGAAGACGAACCGTTTGATTCTAGGATATCAGAAACGATACGTAACGTGTAAGGGAAGTCTTCCATTTTAGGTAAAACTTTTCTAATCGCACGCATTGCTAAGTTACCGTGACCTACTTCACGACGACCTACCCCACGGTTTGGTTTAACCTCACCTGTAGAGAAGCCTGGGAAGTTGTAGTGCAACATAAATTTGTTGTACCCTTGTGTCATCGGTTGGTCTATGATTTGCTCATCCATTTTCGTACCTAAAGTAACGGTAGTTAAAGATTGAGTTTCACCACGAGTGAAAACAGACGAACCGTGAGGAGTAGGTAAATAATCTACTTCACACGTGATTTGACGGATTTCATTCAATTTACGACCATCTAAACGGTAGCGCTCTTGCAATACTAATTGACGAGCTGCTTCTTTTTCGATGTCATGTAAATAATGCTTCGCTAAACCGATGTTCACCGCGTGATCTTCCGGTAATGAAGCAATAAATTCGTCTACAATCGCCTTGAAACCAGCTTTACGCTCGTCTTTCTTCGGATTTGCTAACTTAGCTACCGCTAAATACTTCTCGTAGTAGTTTTTCCACAATTCAGCACGCAACTCTTCGTCGTGTGTTTCGTGTGAGTAAACACGTTTTTCTGTTTTACCACAAGCTACAGTCAATTCATTCAATGCAGCGCATTGTAATTTGATAGCGTCGTGTGCAATACGTAAAGCTTCTAGCATTTCGGTTTCAGAAACTTCGTCTCCTTCACCTTCAACCATTAAAATATCGTTTGCGTTTGCTGCAACGATTAATTCTAAGGAAGCACCTGCTAATTCGCTTACGCTCGGGTTTACTTTATATTCACCGTTGATTTTCGCTACGCGAACTTCTGAGATAGGACCATTGAATGGGATATCTGATACGGCCAAAGCTGCAGCTGCCGCTAAACCGACAAATGCATCTGGTAATACTTCTGAATCTGCTGAGATCAAGTTGATTAAAACTTGCACATCTGCGTGGTAATCATCTGGAAAAGTAGGGCGCAAAGCGCGATCTACTAAACGAGAGATTAAGATTTCATAATCAGAAAGGCGTGCCTCTCTTTTTAAGAAAGATCCTGGGATGCGTCCGTTAGACGCAAATTTTTCTTGGTAGTCTACTGATAAAGGAAGGAAATCTACTCCTTCTTTGGCCTCTTTGTTAGCCACTACAGTAGCTAACAACATCATATTTCCTGACTTAATAACGACAGCTCCGTCCGCTTGCTTGGCTAATTTGCCTGTTTCAATCGAGACTTCTTTGCCGTCTGGCATCGAAATATGCTTTGTAATGATGTTAAATGACATACGTTTTTGAATAAATTTCACGCAACCTCGCGTGATTTAAGTTTTGTTTGAACGATTCAAACGTTTACAGCGGGGGAATAAAAGAGGGCTCCATCGAAATGAAGCCCTTTTTTTTCTTATTTACGAATACCTAATTCCGCGATAATCGCACGGTAACGTGTGATATCAGTACGAGTTAAGTAATCTAATAAGCTACGACGCTTACCTACTAACTTTAAAAGTCCTAAGCGTGTGCTGTGGTCTTTCTTGTTTTTCTTCAAGTGCTCAGTCAGATAGTTGATTCTGTA
>JBIIGE010000036.1:0-18149 GCA_044236555.1 Aquirufa sp. | reverse complement strand
CCTCCCACCGAATCCCCTTGCTTGCGGATTTCATCGATATAGGTGAACATTTCTTCGGCTAATTTTGTATCTGGGCAACGTACGGCGTTTGTTTCCGCAACAGATAAATCCAATTGTTCTACCGGAGTCGCTAATTTTAAGGTGCCTACTTGTGAAACGTAGGCGGTGATTTTAACCCCTAATTGCCGTAATACTAATTTAGCCAAAGCCCCAGCAGCCACCCGCGCCACCGTTTCTCTCGCCGAACTGCGGCCGCCTCCACGGTAATCGCGCAGACCATATTTTTCTTGGTAGGTATAATCAGCATGAGACGGACGGAATTGATCCGCTATGTGCGAATAATCCTTAGAGCGTTGGTCTCCATTCCAAACAAGCATCGCAATGGGTGTGCCCGTTGTTTTTCCTTCGAAAACCCCAGAAACTACCTCCACAGAATCGGCTTCCTTACGTTGCGTCGTAATACGAGATTGGCCTGGCTTACGGCGATCTAATTCCGATTGAATAAAATCCAAATCAAAATCAACTCCAGCCGGACATCCCGTAACTACTACACCTACTGCTGCGCCATGTGACTCACCAAAGGTGCTAATTTGAAATATTTTACCGTATATACTGCCCATGCTATTATTTTTTGGCCTTCATAAGTAACAAGAAAAGCCAACCTAAAATCAGTCCTAAAAGAACATTAAAAATCAATCTCCAATCCCCCCAGCGATACCCAATAACCTTAGCCGCCGCTAGTTTTTCAACGTTACGATACAATAACATTGTTTCCGATTGTGTATTCAGCAAACGATCAGATGGTTGACCACTCACTGTTAACAGCACGTCCGAATGCAAGGTATCGTACGCCGCGGTGCGGATGTTAAAGAAAATCCAATTAAAATAAGATTTCAAGGCAAATTTACCCGGTTGCGATGGAATAATAAGCATTTTCTCTGTTTTATTCCCTAACATTTTATCTCCAAAAGGGAAAACAGAACTTTGAGATCCTGCTGAATAAAAATTTAAAAAGTAATCTGATTCAGGCAATTTAGATTCTAAAAGTATGCTATTCCCATCCCCTATAACACTAGAGACATAAATGACGGTATCCCCCGTATTTACATTCGTTTTAGAAACGGTTTCTTCTAACCGGAAATCCCCCACTGGCACTTTCCCCTTCAAAGGATGATTAGGTAGTTCTTTAGGGGTGATTACCAAAGGCCTAGAACTAAAAACTACTCTTTCTGCATTCTTTAAAAGTTGTAAACTCAAGGATGGAATGTAAATTTTCTTCGCATCAAGCGCAAAATAGGTCGATTGAAAAAAGCGGTACTCGGTGTATTTTTTATTTTTATACACCACCTTAGAAACCTTCACCTCTTGCAATCCAAAACTCTCTTCCCAACAGTTTTTAGGCCGAATTTTCTGAATCAACAGAGGTATCTGAATATCATTTCGATCAAAACTATAGCGAGTTGAATTGTCGTCCGGGATAAATAAGGAAAACTTGATATTAAAACCCTGCCCTACAAAAGGTTGGGTTTGGGTGGTGCTAACGGCCAAGAAGACTGAATTTTGGCCCTTAAACAAATCCTCTATTTGTGCTTTATCCTCCTCTACTACCTCTTCTTTTTGCTCCGATGGACTAACGACTAACGCAAATCCCTCTACTTTTAACGATTGTTGATTAACCACCACCTCAGTAGGGGGTACGAGAAGCGTTCCAGCTGTGGATGCTTGGTAATATTGCGAAAAGGTAAAAGAGTAAACGGGATCTCCATTTTGGATATCCGTAGCTTTAGAACGAGACACACCTAACTTTCTTAATCCGGGTAATTCCGGAAACTTATAGGTAGGTGATTCCAGTGACGGATTAACTGATTTGATCACAAATGATAAAGCGAAATTCTCTTCTAACTTGATATTTTTTTCCCCCACTACAAGAGAAGCTTGTGCCCTGAGCTCATATAAAGTGGACAAAAACAGGAAAAAGAATAGAAGAAACCGTCTCATCCCCGCAATTTAAGAAATCCTAGGGTCTTTGACCGCATAATCAGAAAATTCGCAGGCGAAAAGATAAACCAAGCGCGAAATAATATTCTTGGGGACGGGTGAAACTTTGGCCCGCTGATAAATCAAGCTTTACATCATCACTCAGGTAATAGGCTACTCCAGCATCATAGGAGTGATCTGCGAATTCAGAGGCTGGAAACCGCCCAAAGACTTCGACATACGCATAACCGCGCGACCCGATTAACATATTGGGAGCAATTCGATAAATCCCCTCAAGTGAGCCATTCGAGTGCATCTCTGTGCCTACATTATATCCGATTCCGAATCGATCGTTGAAATCATTTTGTAACGTAAAAACGACATCCCCAATGGAATGGCCACGTAAATTCTTCTCTGAAAAATCCCGATTCTGGTGATCTAAATTATAATGTACAATTACTGCTGTGCGAGGAATCCAACCTTTGGGCTCTAAAATACCCCATTTGAATCCGAAAGCTTCCGTTTGAAATCGGGTTTCTTTTCCAGCTTCTTGTCCAAGAACTGAAACGTAGCGCAACTCAAGTCGTTTGTGTACCCCTATTTTAAGCAGGGAAGTGGGAAATAAATTTTCTGATGTAGCCCGATTAAAACCCATCTCTGCCTGAAAATACCCCTTCTTAACAATAAAAGGACACTCTGTTTGATCTGGCCGATCCGTTTCAATCCGCCCTTCGCTTTGCGCAAATGTGAGAATAGGTAAAAATAAAAAAAGTAGGATCCGCAAAAACATCTACGAATTTACTAATTTTTAGTCTAGTCTAAAAATTAATTTAGGATAATCTTATATTGTAAATCCGAGCGCTCCATAGATTTCTGCGAAATAGATTGACTGCTCCGCTCGATCTACGGAACGTCCTGTCGTATGAATATCCCATAATCGAGTTGCTCCCGTTTTTACCGTTGCTTCAAAAAAGAGGTGTTTGGATAAATTCAACTTCAAACCTGACTTCAAGGAGGCACCACCACCTGCGAGATTCCAGAAATTATTTTGGCCTACTCCGAAAACATGTACATCAGAACGTGGCACTAAAGCGCCTATGCCCACTCCATTCATCCAATCAATCGCAAAACGACTATGTAAACTCCGGTACACTGATGTATAATGCTCTATTTCAATCGAGGCATAATTATAGCCATCCGTATGTTCTAGATGAACAAATTTTTGAGGGTCCAATACTAGGGGAGTTTGATTAAAGGTTCCTACATAGGCTGGATCCACTGTAATTCCCGGCGAAGAAGTTTGAGGGTCGATAAACCCGGTAACTCGCACCGTTTGTAAATCTTTTACAACATACTTCATGTGATCCCAACCCAGGCTAATGGACAAATTGTCCTTCAAAAAATACCCTGCATGAAAATTGAATTGGGGAATAGATAAAAGACCTGGGTCTATATAGGTTTTAAATTCAGAGAGAGGAGTGGGAAAATCTAGCGCTTTCGCATTTAATAAGGTAAAATCGTATCCAGGTCCTATAAATCGAATATCAGAATCGGCATAAGCAGAGCGATTATATCCCCAGGTGACATAATAAGATCCTTTTTGATTCGTTTTTTGTGAAAAAGCAAGGTAGTTAAGGCCACAAACAAAAAGGATAAAAAGGTATTTTGTCATTCCATAGGGGATAAATTTGAAGGGACAAAGGTGAGCATTATTTAAAGGTTATAGCTATCCAAAACTTGATATTAATCAGAAAAGGGAACAACGATTACAATTTTTCATACATATTGCCGTAAATTGCATCCCGAATTCATTACCATTACCTTATGAAAAAACCATCTGCGAAATTTGAATACAAAACCTTTACGTTAGGAGAAAAGCTAACGGAAGAGCAGAAAGAATACTTCAGGAAGTATGGAGTAATTCACTTTAAGAAATTTATTGAACCAGAAACAGCGCAACTTTTCATTTCGGAATTAGCGAAAATTGAAAAGCAATGGCTTGAAGAAGGGATTGAGAAAGTAAAAGGGATTCCATTGAAATTCGGTAAAGATCACGAAGGAAACCCGATGATTCAGCGCATGTGCTTCACTAATCAATTTAGCCCAGTTTTAGCGGAATTAATCAGAGATCCTCGTTTACAATTGCTAATTGAACTACTAGCGCCTTATGAAGGTCGCATCAGCGAGGATGAAAAAGATGGTTTAGTGTTCAATCACTACATCAATCAACCGAATTCAAAGTTCAGCCAAATGGGTTGGCATACTGATAGCCCGCGTGATTTATTTTTAGGCCAAAAAATTCTTCCCATGTTAAATGTGGGCATTCACTTGGATAACTGCCCTTCTTCGAATGGAGGACTTCGGGTGTTACCGGGTACACATACCCAAGGGGTGTTAAAATTGTTATTTGGAAAGAAGCAATTCATCGACCATAAACCAGATCCAAGAGAAGTTGCATTCGAAATCGAACGTGGCGATTTAACCATCCATGATGGCCGTTTATGGCACCGGGTGGAGGTTTCTCCTAATGTGGGTGAAAAATCTCGCCGCCGCGTCATGTATGTTCCAATTATTACCGGAAAGTACAAGCCGAAAACGGATCAAAGTAAGACTCCATTCTACCACAGATTTGCGAAAGTGGTGACGAAATAAAAAAAAGCGACTCTTTGCAGAGTCGCTTTTTTTAGCTTTTGGATTCGATATAAGACTGCAAAATAATCGTGGCGGATACCCGATCGACCGTCCCCTTTTCTCGTCTATCTTTCTTTGACATTCCTCCCGCAATCATTGCTTGCATGGCGAGCTTCGAAGTGAAACGCTCATCGTGTTCTGCTAAGGGCATCAAAGGAAATTTCTTACGAAAGCTTTTGATAAAAATTCGAACTCCGGCGGTGGAATCGGTATCGGTGTTATCAAGATTTTTGGGCATTCCGATGACCACTTGATCCACCATTTCCTTCTCAAAGTAGGCTTGAAGAAATGCTAATAAGGTATGCGTAGGGACTGTATCTAAACCATTTGCAATAATCTGCAATGGATCTGTAACGGCTATTCCTGTCCGTTTTAAGCCAAAATCAATCGCTAAAATGCGCCCCATCTTAGGAATTTAAATACCCCTTGTCGCGCAAAATCTTATCGAGTAACTTCTTGTCATTATCGTTATTGAAAACAGTAAATGGCAAGTACAAGAATTGGTATTTCCCCATCTCTAAGATATAGGCATCCTTATCCTTGTAAGCCCCTACAATCATATCCCACTTGATCATTCCGCCTTCTTTGTCAGAAAGCTTCATGAAGATTTGGCGGCTATCAATCTCGTAACGGTATTTATCAAATAACTGCTTGTATTGAGCTAATTGTGTGATTCCTGTAAATTGAATCAACCAAAAAAGAAGGTAAGCTATCACAGCGACGGCGATGAAAATATAGATCCAGTAATTTTTATAGGTTCCAGTTAAGTTCAAAGCCACATTTCCAATAACAAGTGCTACCGGAATAAAGGCAAACTTCCATTGATTCGAGAAAAGCTGGCGCATGCATAATCCCACAAATTTATTTTTTTCTAGCGCGAATTTCTTCGTTTTGATCGCTAGAGGATTAGAAGGTGCTTGCATTTGGCGCTGTTGAGCACCGTACATTTTAGACATATGGAATGATTTTTAAACGCTATTTAAGGCGTAAAGGTACGAAAATTGGATAATTTTGGTAATTTTAAATCGCACAATTTGAATTAAAGCAATCCCTATGTCTGCCAAACAAGTACTTGATGGCCCTGCCCTTCTCCAAAAAATCCGACGAATTGCCTTTCAAATCTATGAGAATAACTTTGAAGAGACTGAAATTGTTATTGCGGGTATCATAGGCGAGGGATATACTTTTGCCGAATTATTGTGTGAAGAGATCAAAAGCATCTCCAAGATCAATGCCATTCCGGTAAAAATTGACTTAAATAAAGAGCAACCTTATGAGCGCCCGGTGAAATTCGAAGGTGGAACAGATGCCCTTGAAAATAAGGTGATCATCGTAGTAGATGACGTTTTGAACACGGGCCGAACCTTCTCCTACAGTTTAGCTCCCTTTTTAAGCATGCACGTAAAGCGCATTCAAGTGGCTGTCATCGTGGATCGCAACTACAAGCGCTTCCCTATCTCAGCGGATTACAAAGGCTATGAGCTTTCAACTACCCTTTCTGAGCACGTACAAGTGGTCTTATCAGATTCCACAAAAAGAGGGGTGTATTTAACTTAGTTTTTCTGCCAAATTTCCCATGCCTTATCGGCTTGGCCTTGCAACATCTCTAATCCGGCATAGATGCCTCCCACTTTGTGGTCAAGACCTGCTTTCAAGAATGCCGTCTCTAATGGGTTATAGACAATATCGTATAGATAGTGTTGCTTGTTCAATAATTCATAAGGAATAGGCGGCTTATCATCCACCTTAGGATACATTCCTAGCGGTGTTGTATTCACGATTAGGCCTATTTCCTCCATCATTTCGGGTAATTGTTCGTAAGTCACTGTTTCATCCGAAGCTTGACGGGAAACCTTGATAACATCGAATCCCAAATCTTCCAAGGCCACAATGATCGCTTTCGCTGCCCCTCCTTGACCTAAAACACAGGCCTTTAAGGATTCGAAGTTTTTGAATTTATCCCAAAACTCCACCGTCGTACGAAACCCCCAATAATCGGTATTATAACCGCGGGTATATCCGTCAGAAGCGATTTTGATGGTATTGACTGCGCCTATTTGGGCAGCAGCTAAATCGATCTCATCAAGGAAAGGCATTACAACTTGCTTATAAGGGATCGTTACATTTAAACCTTTTAAATTTGGATTAGCTACTAGAATTGCCTTGAACTCGTCGATGCTAGGAATGGGAAATTGCTCGTAAGCGTGGGTTTCAGAGAGACCTAGCTTTTCGAATTTTTCAGTGAAATAAGCTTTGGAAAAAGAATGTCCTAAGGGATACCCAATCAGACCATATAAGTGCGAAATAGCCATCTTATTTGCGTTTTGAAATCAACCCCCAAACGATAGGCAGAACTGATACTCCAACGATTCCCAATACGACTTTCTCAAAATTTGCCTTCACAAATTCGTTATCCCCTAAGAAATAACCGGCCGCAGAAATACTACTTACCCAAAGTGTCGCCCCTAAAAATCCGTACAATAAATACATGGGATAAGACATGCGACCAGCGCCAGCTACAAAAGGAGCCACCGTACGAACGATCGGAATGAATCGAGCTAGGATAACCGTCTTTGGTCCATATTTGGCATAAAACGCCTCGGTTTCCTCTATATGCTTGCGCTTCAAAAACAAAACCTGTTCGCGTTCACGAATAATCGTACTAAAATACTTTCCAATAAAATAATTGACTTGATCGCCTAACAATGCAGCACCTATCAACAAGGGAATGACCGTTGTTAAAGACAACTCTCCACTCGCGGCAGCTAATAAACCCACTGAGAATAAAAGAGAATCGCCTGGTAAAAAAGGCATCACCACGAGTCCTGTCTCTACAAATACAATCAGAAACAAAAGACCATAGGTCAATGCACCGTGAGCGGCAATAAATTCCGATAAAAAGGTGAGTGGATCTTTTAATAGATCTAATAAAAGCTGTAGCATCCGAACTATTTCGTTAAGAAGTGGTCAAACGTATCGCCACGTAATCCTAAACGAATCGTTTCTAATGAAATAACCTCCTGAGGAGCAATATTTCCTACGTTTACGTTCGCTCCTACGAGTTTCACGAACCAAACTTGTTGTGATTTTTGTGGTGCTTCCCAGATAATACGCTCCTCCGGAATTTCCGTTAAAATTTCTTCCACTAATCCTTGGCGAACTTCTCCAGATGCACGGAATAGACCCACATTTCCTCCTTCACGCGCCTCTCCGATTACTTTCCACGCACCGGCTTCTAATTCCATGCGCATTAATTTAATCCATTTATAGGGAGGGATGATTTTTGCCTCATCTTTAGATCCCACCTCTGAAAGTACGGTAACTTGAGTGGCCAAAGTGCGAATTAATTCACATTTAATATCAGACTCCATTTCGATGGAACCATCCGAAACCTCCGCATATTCCATACCGAACTCATCTAAAATTCGACGGTAATCATCAAATTGACCACGGATGTAAAATGCTTCAAATAGCGTCCCTCCGAAATATACCGGGATGCCCGCTGACTTATATAGGGCTAATTTATCTTTTAAATTAGGGGTTACATAAGAAGTAGCCCAACCTAATTTCACTATGTCAGTATAATCCGCGCCAGTCTCTAAGAAATCCTCTACTTGACGCAGACTTAGTCCTTTGTCCATCACCATCGTTAAACCTTTTTGACGCGGTTTAGTTGTACGATCAGGAATTTGATTTAAATGATAATTCATATAGTTTATTAATGGATTGGTACGTTTTGTGCCAAATATCTACAAAAATAAGCATTCCATTTGATTGCCACAAACCTGATAAACTAGATTCGTTTGTATATTTGTTCCACTTAAACATCACATAAGATGAAAAAAAGCATTTTCTCCTTTTTCACACTCCTTTTAATTTCACTTACAAGCCTAGCAAGTTCAAATGCAGATGCTCTTCTGGGGGAATGGTTATCTCAAGAAAAGGATGGAAAAATTGTAATCTTTAAGCAAGGGGATCAGTATTTTGGCAAAATATCCTGGGGAAAAATCCCCGGCAAAAAGGATACAAAAAATCCAGACGAAAAATTGCGCAACAAAGAGTTATTGGGCGCAGTCATCTTGAAAAACTTCAAATTCACCGGATCTGCCTGGGAAAATGGGACTATTTATGACCCTAATTCAGGAAAAACGTATGATTGCATCTTAAAAATAAGGGATGGGAACAAAACACTGGATATACGAGGTTTTGTGGGTACCCCGATGTTTGGCAGAACATCTACTTGGACAAGATCATAATTCACCTATACCGCCTAAAATATATACCTTATGGAACCAAATAACGAAGTTTTAGCCTACCTAAACGCGAACTTGAATAAAAAAATCGCAGACGGAAATCCAGCACCTATTGGCAAATGGCTTGATGGGACCTTAGTAAAAGCTGAGGCAGGAAAATTAACCGCTGAATTCATTGTTCGTCCAGACTTCTTAAACCATGCAGGTGTCATTCATGGGGGCGTAATTTCTGCTATGTTAGACGAGATGATGGGAATGACCTTGATTACGGCAAAAATAGATCATCTGTATGTGACAATCAATTTATACATCGATTTCCTCTACGGCGCTAAGGCAAACGAGAAAATTACCGTTACCACAGAAATTCACCGTGTTGGAAAAAAGGTAGCAAACATCGAAGCTAAATTGCACAACGCAGAAGGCAAATTGCTGGCAAAAGGGGTAAGTAACTTAGCAGCTACTTCGCTTCCTTTTTCTTTCTAAGACAATAATTGGTAGACGGCGAAAGCTGATAAATAGGCTAAAGCCGTCATATACCCAAACTGAATCAACGGGTATTTCCACGACTTCGTTTCGCGGTAGGTAGTTGCTAGCGTGCTCATACATTGCATCGCAAAAGCATAGAATATCAATAAAGAGAAACCTAAAGCTGCATCATACATGGGCTTTCCTGTGGCTGGATTAATCTCCGCACGCATCCGATTTTTAATCGTTGCATTTTCATTATCCACTTCGCCTCCCATACTGTAAATGGTAGACATCGTGCCTACAAAGACTTCCCGCGCAGCAAATGAGGTAATTAAGGCAATTCCTATTTTCCAATCATACCCGAGTGGTCGGATAGCTGGCTCGATAAACTTCCCAAAATGCCCTGCATAGGAGTTTTCTAATTTCTCCGCTGAAATTTTATTCTCTAATCCGATACCTGTCAAGGTAGGGTTTTCCTGGCGAATTCTGGCTTCTGCTTTGGCAATTTCATCCCCAGGCCCATAACTCGCTAATACCCAAAGAACGATTGAAATCGCTACAATAATTTTACCCGCCTCAAAAACAAAGGCATTCACCGAATTCCAAATAGTCAAGGCTACGTGTTTAAATCGAGGCCCCTTGTAGGTAGGCAACTCCATGATAAAATAGCTGCGCTCTTTCGCTTTCAAAATCACTTTCATCACCCAGGCAGAAACCAAGGCCATAAAAAAGCCCAACAAATAAAGCCCGAACAAGGCAACCCCTTGCAAGTTAAACAGACCGAACAAAGTGTTCTTTTCTGGTACAACTAACGCAATTAAAACAGTATAAATAGGCAGACGTGCCGAGCAAGACATCAATGGAGTCACTAAAATCGTAATCAAACGATCCTTCCAAGAACCGATAGACCGCGTACTCATGATCGCCGGCACCGCGCAGGCTACACCAGAAATCAAAGGCACTACCGACTTCCCATTCAAGCCAAATCGACGCATTAATTTGTCCATAATGAACATCACGCGCGACATATAACCCGTTTCCTCTAATAGGGAAATAAATAAAAACAAGAAGGCGATCTGTGGAATAAAGATTAACACGCCCCCAATTCCGGCAATCAGACCATCGGTCAGTAATCCCGTCAAAGCAGACGCCGGTAAAACGCCTTTCAGCCAATCATTTAACGCGGCAACGGCACCATCAATCGCATCCATTGGATAAGTTGCCCAGGTAAATACCGCTTGGAACATCACAAAAAGAATAGCTAAAAAGAATACGTAGCCACCCACCGGATGCAAAAAGAATTTATCTAACCGATCCGTCCAAGTTTTAACAGGCACTGCATCCCACTGGCGATTCAAATTAATCACGCAACGATCTACGACTTCCGTTATTTGTTCGTACCGCTTAACCGTCTCTTCAGACTGGTATTTTTTTCCAGAAAACTGGTGTTTATTTTGAATAGTATCAAACAACTCCCTTTGCTGTTTCGAGAACATCTTCATGCGATCATGTTCCATCAACCACAACAACGAACGATATGGCTCAGCCTCCCCAAATTCAGCTTGAACATCTGAAATAAGTTCCTCTGAGATAGGTAAAGGCAGTGCGTCATTAGAGGCAAAGCGGTTTGTTAAGGTCTTTATAACAGCCAGCTTCAAACCATTAAGACCAATACCTTTTTTCGCATTCACCTCTGATACCTCCACACTCAACTCCCGCGCTAATTTGATGGAGTTAATGACGTAACCCTCATTTTCAGCCACATCAATCATATTCAAAGCCAAGACCGTAGGAATGCCCAGATCTCTCACTTGTGAAAACAACAATAAATTACGCTTTAAATTAGAGGCATCGGCGACGACAATCGCCATATCTGGAAAATCAGGATGCTTCGGATCCGCTAAAATATTAATGACTAATTCCTCGTCGATCGACTTTGGATAAATACTGTAAATGCCCGGCAGATCCAAAATTTCCACCTTACGCTTAGGTTCAAGCTCCCAAACACCCGTTAACTTCTCCATGGTTACCCCAGGAAAATTTCCCGTCTTCTGATTCAAACCTGTCAAGGAATTGAAAAGAGAGGATTTACCTGCATTGGGATTACCAATCAGTGCTATTTTAGGTGTTTTTGCCAAAATTTATGTTCGTTTAATCAACATTGTTTCCGCTTCTTCTCTCCGCATAGATAAGGTATAAGAACCAGAAACGCGAATGGCGATAGGGTCACCGAATGGAGCCAAATGTGTTAAAACCACTTCTGTTCCTGGCAAACAACCCATTTCTAATAGTTTCAATGAAAGCAACTCGTCCGTGAAGCCCACAATCTCACCCTTTTCACCAATCTTCAAGTCGGCCAAATTTGCCATGCTCACTATTTAGAATAATTCAAAATTAGACACAAATGTACTAAGTATTTCTGAGCTAAAAAATGATACAAATAGTTTTTTCTGTCGTAAATTGCAGGTTCATGGCCTTAACTGAAATTTTCGTGTTGATTCGCAAAGAAATGCAATTAGAGTGGCGCAATAAATATGCGATCCACGGCCTTGTGCTTTATTTAGCAGCAACCATTTTCATCTGCTATTTGTCCTTTAAAGCTAAGCAGCAGTCCATACATCCCATTATGTGGAATACGTTGTTTTGGATCATTCTCTTATTCTCCGCTGTAAACGCGGTAGGAAAGAGTTTTACCCAAGAATCAGCAAACCGGAACATCTTCTATTACACGTTTGTGAAGCCTGAATCGGTGATTTTTAGCAAAATTATCTACAATACCCTAGTGATGCTAGGAGTGTCATTCATCGGTATTTTCTTTTATTCTTGGGTTATGGGCAACCCGGTAGGCAATATCTCCCTTTATTTGATTTCACTTGTGTTAGGAGCAATCGGGTTTGCGTCTACCCTATCTTTAGTAGCTGGAATTGCCGCTCAAGGGGAAAATTCAGCCACCTTAATGGCGGTGATGAGCTTTCCACTTATTATTCCATTGCTTTTATTATTATTAAAATTGTCCAAAAGTGCCCTCGACGGAATTTCGCTCTCAGAAAACTGGGATGAGATTGCGATTTTAGGGGCCTTAGATATCATTGTTGTTGTATTTTCTGGGATCCTTTTCCCCTATATATGGAAACAGTAAAACGCCAATATTGGAAGATTTTATCAATCATCGTATTGATCTATACCGTCTATGCCGGATTAATTGGGGACGTGCCGCGTCAACCGATTTTGAACGAGACGATTCGTAACCTGTATTTTCACGTGACGATGTGGTTCACCATGATATTCCTACTAGGTACATCGGTTTACCATTCGATTCAATATTTACGTAAATCGGATTTGAAATCTGACCTGATTTCTAGCGCTTATGTAGAGGTAGGAATGGTTTTTGCCCTATTAGGTTTGATTACGGGAAGCGTATGGGCAAAGTTTACGTGGGGCGATTGGTGGACAAACGACCCTAAATTGAATTCGGTGGCTATAGGTTTATTGATCTACTTAGCGTATTCATTAGTACGTTCTTCGATGCCGGATGAGATGCAAAAAGCACGTATATCATCCGTGTACAACATTTTCGCCTTCGTAATCTTTATGGTTCTGATTTGGATCCTTCCGCGTATGACAGACTCCTTGCATCCAGGGAATGGAGGAAATCCGGCTTTTTCCAAAATGGACTTAGACAATCGCATGCGAATGGTCTTTTATCCAGCTATTTTAGGCTGGACTTTATTGGGGTATTGGATTGCTCAACTACGTATTCGCATTAAAAACATTGAACAACAAAACGAGTTATAATGAAAGCATTATTCGTACTATTATTTAGTTTAGTGAGCTTCGTCGCTTCAGCACAAGCGAACGATATCGAGATGGCAGATCAATTCCGTGCAGATGGAAAAATCTATGTGGTGATAGCGGTGGTAAGCGTCGTATTGATCGGGCTATTTGCCTATTTATTCCGTTTAGAGAGAAAGATTTCTGAATTAGAAAAACGCAACAAATGAAAAAGACAAACATCATTGGATTGATTTTAATCGCGGTGGCCATCGGAATCATTATGATTACGACAGGGGATGCGAGTACCTATGTAGGCTTTGATGAGGCAGAACAAATTGCACAAAATGATCCTGCGCAGAAAGTACACGTGGTAGGTACTTTAAAAAAGGATTCGGACGGCAAAATTGTGGGCTTAAATTACAATCCTGCTTTAGATGCAAATCGATTAGAGTTTTTAGTTCAAGATAGTTTAGGGCGCGAAAATCAAGTGGTCTATGCGGCACCGAAGCCTCAGGACTTTGAAAAATCCGAGAAGATTGTTTTAGTGGGAAGCATGCATTCAGATAAGGTTTTCTATTGTGATAAAATTCTTTTAAAGTGCCCTTCTAAGTACCAAGAGGGTAAAATTTCAGCAGACTCCATTGCCTCAGTAGCAGCAAAAAATTAATATGATACACGAAACCATTGGTTCGGTCGGACATTTATTTGTCATCATTTCCTTCGTAACGGCGCTACTAGCGACCTTTGCGTATTTTAAATCGACGCAGGCCGAAAATGAATTAGAGAATGATTGGAAGATCACGGCCCGCCTCTTATTCGGACTACATTTTATCGCAGTGATTGTGGTGGCCGCCAGTCTTTTCGTCATCATCTACAACCATTATTTCGAATACCATTACGCGTTTACGCACTCCTCGTTGCAATTGCCTACCATGTTTATGATCTCCTGTTATTGGGAGGGGCAAGAGGGTTCGTTTTTGCTGTGGATATTTTGGCAGGCTGTTTTAGGATTATTATTGATGGTCAAAAACCCGAAGTGGGAGTCGCCTGTGATGACCGTTTTTGCGCTCGTGCAGACGTTTTTGACTTCGATGATTTTAGGGGTGATTATTCCGTGGATTGATTTGAAAATCGGGTCATCACCTTTCTTGTTATTGCGAGAGGCGCAGCCGGATCTTCCGGTTTGGAGTATGCAACCGAACTTTATCCCGAAAGATGGCCGTGGCTTGAATCCTTTATTACAAAATTATTGGATGGTCATTCACCCGCCTACCTTGTTCTTAGGTTTTGCCTTGACATTAGTCCCATTTGCTTATTTAATTGCGGGATTGTGGAAGAAAAAATTAACAGAATGGGTAATGCCTGCCTTACCATGGGCACTTTTTAGTGCGGGGGTTTTAGGAATTGGTATCATGATGGGCGCCTATTGGGCGTACGAGACCTTAAACTTTGGAGGCTATTGGAACTGGGATCCGGTGGAAAATGCGTCGTTTGTGCCTTGGTTAGTTTTATTAGGCGCCATCCACACGATGATTGCCCACAAGACCTCAAGTTCGGCTTTGAAGACATCCATCATTTTAGTGATTGCAACTTTCATTTTGGTCCTTTATTCGACCTTCTTGAACCGTTCTGGAATCCTAGGAAATGCCTCCGTGCACTCCTTTACAGATCTTGGCCTTTCTGGTCAGCTGTTGTTGTATATGGGGACATTCCTATTGGTGGCGATTGCGATGTCGATTTACCGTTGGAAGGATTTGCCTAAGGATACGAAAGAATTAGGCACCTATAACCGCGAGTTTTGGGTATTTGTGGGAGCGGCAGTTTTAGGATTGTCCGCCTTCCAATTGACTTTTACGACTTCGATTCCAGTGTATAATAAGATTGCTGAGGCTTTTGGGGTTCTATCTAACATTGCTTTACCGGCAGACCAAGCAGAACATTATAGCAAAATCCAAATCTGGATTTTCTTAGCGGTGACCATCTTGAGCGGAATCGGACAGTATGTATGGTGGGGAAAAATCAAGCAGAGCATTTCATTCAAACCCTTAATCAGTCCAGCGTTAACTGCGACTTTGTTAAGCGTTGTATTCATTAATATAGGTAAGATTTACACGTTTTCGTACATCGCTTTGTTGTGGGGTAGTTTATTCTCGGTTTTGGCGAACTTCAAAATCTTGTGGTTCCTACTGCGCGAAAAATTCTCATTAGTAGGTGGGGCTGTTGCGCACGTAGGTTTAGCGATTATGTTAATCGGTATCTTATTCTCAGCGGGGTATTCCAAAGTCGTTTCACTGAACCGCTCAGGTTTCGCGATCAGCACGAAAGTGGAGGAATTCACGAAGGATAATAACAAAGAAAACAAGGAAAACTTACCGCTTTGGTTAGGTCAAGGAGCCCAAATGCAGGATTACTTAGTAACCTACAAAGGACGTCGCATCGAGGTGCGCGGACACAAAGGCTACTTCAACAAGAACGATTTTGAGATTATTGAAGGGGATTTCCACGCAGTCGCTTTGAAAAATATTGAACGCGATGGGGTAAAAATCGCGAGTAAAGGCGACACGGTAACCGTGGAACCAGAAAACACATATTACGAATTAGAATTCAAGAACGAAGAGGGGAAAGCGGTTTCACTATTCCCGAGATGGCAAGTAAACCCAAAAATGGGTACGGCGATTTCTCCCGATGTGAAACATGCGTGGAACCACGATATTTATACTTATGTTTCACTTGATCCGCGTTTAGCCGCTGAAGCCGGCTCTGAAAAACAATGGTCTCAAACGGAAAATAGAACCGTGACCGTAGGTGACACCCTATTCATCAATGATTTTGTTGCTATTCTAAAAGAGGTGAACAGAATTACGAACGTAGATGGAGTGGAACTTGGAGCAAACGATGCGGCCGTTCAAGCGAACTTCCAGGTGCTAGGCAAAAACTCGCAGCAGTTTACGTTGAATCCTACCTTTATTATCAAGGGAGGATTAGTTGCTATGCCAGCATTCGAAAGTGAAGAAACGGGCATCAAGATTAAATTTACGGGCATCAATCCTCAATCTCAAGAATTTGGGTTTGCCTGGAATACTACTCAACAAGAATTAATCGTCGTAAAGGCTTTAGAGAAGCCTTATATTAACCTAGTTTGGATTGGATCAATCATCGTCTTTATCGGCTTGTTCATTGCGACCTACCGACGTCTAAAACCAATAAGCGCTGCTTAATATGGGAAAGAAAGAGATACTAAGTTTAGCTGCTGCCATTGGATTCATTTTGATCTGGATTATCGATTTGAATAGTCCTACTCCGGCTGAATTAAAGGATCAGTTTTGGGCGGGTATTTTTTACCATTACGGCTGGTTAATGTATGGCGTTGCTTGCTTGTTCTACTACCAATACGCTAAAAACGAGCGCATCAAAAAAGAAAAAGATGGAACCAAATAACATCAGTTTAGATAATACCCAAATCATTGGTATCATCGCCTCGATGGTTTTTTCAGCCTTCTTCTCAGGTGTAGAAATGGCCTTCGTTTCCTCGAATAAATTGTACTTCGAGTTAAAGGCAAAGCAGGACATTTTAAGCGCAAAAATTATCGCGAATTTCAACCAGCAACCGTCCTCTTTTATTGGAACTATGCTCATAGGAAATACCCTTTCTCTAGTAGCCTATGGTATTTTCATGGAAGAATTTTTGCACCACGTGGTGATTCATTATTTACCCATCAATGAAATTGTGGCACGCTTGATTGCAACTATTGTAGCGACCGTTTTAATATTGATGACATCAGAGTTTACCCCCAAAAGTGTATTTTTAATCAATCCAGATGCCATTTTAGAGTTTTTAGCGATTCCTATTTGGGTGATCTATACCCTTATGTATCCCTTAGTTTGGGTGACCGTGGGCCTTTCGAAATGGTTTATCACGAAAGTGTTGCGCTTGAGTTATTCAGAGGAAAAACCAGCCTTCGGTTTAACGGATTTAAATCATTACCTCCAAAACCTGAACCGCAAAATTTCTACCGAGCAAGAAGCGGAAGTGGACCACAAAATCTTCCACAATGCACTAGAGTTTAAGCAAGTCAAAGTGCGGGATTGTATGATCCCTAGAACGGAGATAACCGCCATTGATCTGGAAGATGGTATAGAAAAATTAAAAGAAGTCTTCCTAGAAAGTGGCCATTCAAAAGTGGTGGTTTATAAAGAAACGTTAGAGGAGGTGGTTGGCTACTGCCATTCTTTGGCCCTATTTAAAAAGCCAAAAGATCTTCAATCCATCCTAACCAGCATTCCCATTGTTCCTGAGGCTATGCCCGCTAATGATTTGATGATAAAATTCTCGAAAGAGCGTAAGTCACTGGCGCTAGTCGTAGATGAATTTGGTTCGACGAGTGGCTTAGTGAGTATGGAAGATGTGATGGAGCAGATTTTTGGGGAGATTCAAGATGAATATGATGATTCCGAAGACTGGATCGAAAAGCAAATCGATGAGACGACATTCGTACTTTCTGGCCGCCATGAGATCGATTATTTGAATGAAAAATACGAATGGAATTTACCTGAGGGTGATTACGAAACCTTAGGCGGTATGTTAATCAGCTTGTATGAGGATATTCCGCAAATGAATGAAATGATTACTTTGGCTCCTTTCCAATTCCAAATCTTGACGACAACAGACGCGAGAATAGACACGGTTAAAGTGATGATTATTGGGAAAATAACGCCTCCTGCATCCTCCGAATTACTTCATTAATATTCGTTGTAGCGTCTGGCATTTCATCTGGGTTTCTTGCCATTCTTTCTCCGGATCGGAATCTTCCGTAATGCCACACCCAGCATAAAATACAGCCTGATTTCCTTTAATCTCCACGGTACGCAAATTCACGAATAAATGCGTGGCATTTCCCAAATTTACCGGCCCTAAATAACCCGAATACATGGACCGCCCGTGGTTTTCAGTGGCTAAAATAAAATCAATAGCGTCTTGTTTAGGCG
>JBIIGE010000078.1:0-5127 GCA_044236555.1 Aquirufa sp. | reverse complement strand
GTGGAATGGTATCCGTGCGACCGATGATTTGCCAGCCACCCGGAGAAGCGCTCGGGTAAATCCCGGTTTGATTGCCTGCTAGACCGATGTCCCCCGCTTTTATTTCCAAAGGTTTCTCTTTTCTAGCTACCGTAATTCGCGCATCTGTCGTGCCCATGTAGGCGAATCCCGGCAAGAAGCCGAGGAAGAAAACGGTGTATTCTTTTTCGCTGTGAATGGCGATGACCTCTTTTTCTGTGAGTCCACAAGCGGAGGCCACCGAAGCTAGGTCAGGCCCTTCGTAAAGGCAAGGAATTTCGTGGAGGCGCCCCTCAGGGATTAGCGCTGAAAAGGGTTCGGCTAATTTTTCTTCTATCAGGCTTTTCATTCCTGCCAAACCCTGAAACCGGCTCGCCACCACCCGTAAATCAAACACGATGGTCAAGCTGGTGTAGGCTGGAATCAGATCTAAGGTCCCCGGTAATGGAACGGATTGAAACTGATAAAACCGCTTCATGACCTCCTGGTGTAGGCTTCCGCTGATTTCGTTGCCGAATTCAATCGTAAGTGCGCTATCGCCTAGTTCGTAGATTTGCGGGTTCATGAGCTTAATTTTCTAAGGTAATTTAGTATTTTTAGGCAAATATCTCCCTATGAAAAAGATCCTATTTTTGTGCCTCACCTTGTTAGCGTTCACAGCGCGTTCCCAGGAGGATTATTCGGATTTTTATGCTAAAAGAGAGGCCAGCCTCAAGTCAGAATCAGGCTGGTTGAATTTAGCTGGGTTGTTTTGGCTGAAGGAGGGTGAAAATACCATTGGTGGAGCAGAATCGAATGACTTTGTCTTCCCTCACGCGGAGGCATCTTTAGGGAAGGTCATCTTGAAAAATAATCAGGTATTTTATAATAACCAGGCTATTTACTCTTCTGACGATAAATCCACCGTCATCAGCCACCAATCCCTCCGGTGGTTTATCATCAAGCGAGGAGATAAATTCGCAATTCGACTGCGGGATTTGGAGGGGGAATACCTAAAAGCTTTTCACGGAATCGAACATTTTCCGGCCGATTCTAAATGGAAAATCAAGGCTAAATTCTTCCCCACAGTCGGCAAAAAAGTAACCATCATCGACATCACGGGCCGTTCTTACCAAGAGGATTCTCCCGGATTATTGGAGTTTCAAGTGGATGGGAAGACCTATCGCCTAGAGGCGGGGCCGGGAGAGACGAGAGAGGATTTCTTTGTCGTTTTTGGCGATGCAACGAATAAAACGTCGACCTATGGCGGAGGCCGATTCTTAGATACGAAAGGATTTAATGCGGACGGAACCGTGACCTTGGATTTTAATAAGGCATACAACCCGCCATGTGCTTTCACGCCGTTTGCGACTTGCCCCTTACCTACGAAGGAAAATAAATTAACACTGGCCATTCCTGCCGGCGAGAAAAACGCAGGGCATCATTAATATGGAGAATAAACGACTTTTATCGATCGACATTTTCCGCGGACTCACGGTTATTTTGATGACGATTGTGAATAATCCGGGGGACTGGGATCATATTTATGCGTCGCTGGAACACGCGGAGTGGCATGGCTACACGCTGACTGATCTCGTGTTTCCGTCCTTCCTCTTTATCGTAGGGATTTCGACGGTTTTATCGAAGCCCTCGGAGGATCAATTGTTGAAGATTTTTAAACGTTCCTTGCGGATTTTCTTACTGGGATTGTCGCTGAGTTTTTTCTCCAAAATCCATGCGGGTGACTTTACTTTCCTCGTTCGCTTGTTTGCGATGGCTTTATCCACGATTGCCTTTTTAGGGGATTACCCGTTGCGGAGGCAGTTTTGGGTGGCAGTGGGTGCTTTTGTGCTGATGATCGGATTGTGTTTCTCTGGGTTGACTGACTTCGAAAGTGTCCGTATTCCGGGAGTCTTGCAACGAATTGCGGTGGTATATTTACTCGTGGGATTATTGCATTTTTATGCCACTTTGCGAATTCAGATTGTTGTTTTTATCGCGAGTCTACTAGGCTACTGGGCCTTGATGAGTTTCGTTGATGTACCGGGTATCGGTGCGGCGAATCTGGAGGTGAATAAAAACTTAGCCGCTTGGTTAGATAATTATTTATTGGAAGGCCATTTGTGGGCGTCTGCTAAAACCTGGGATCCGGAGGGAATCCTGAGTACCCTACCAGCGCTCGCAACAGGCTTAGCGGGATTGTTTGCGGGGAGGTATTTGAACAATAGTCCGGAGGGAGGGAGTCCGAAGGGAGGGAGTCCGAAGGGAGGGAGTCCGAAGGGAGGGAGTCTGAAGGCGGCGGTCTTGTTTTCAGTGGGGGCCCTTGCGTTAGTGGCGGGGACGGTTTGGGGTTGGTATTTTCCCATTAACAAGGCTTTGTGGACGAGTTCCTATGTGTTGGTGGCTGCGGGTTGGGATCTGTTGTTGCTCGCAGTTTTGCAGGCGAAGATTCAATCGGATCGGTATTGGAAGCCGGTTTTGATCTTCGGGATGAACCCTATGCTCGTGTTTTTCTTCTCTGGAATCATTCCGCGGGTTTTGGGAATGATTAAAATAGGCGACGAAGGCCTAACATCTTGGATTTATTCACGAGGAATCGAGCCGCTTTTTACGGACAAAATAAACGCTTCGCTCGCTGGAGCACTGATTTATGTGCTGATTTGGGCGGCGATTTTGACCTTTTTTGACCGCCAAAAAAGATACTACAAAGTCTAATTTCATAGGGCAAATCCGGGCTTAATTTCGTATTTTTGAAACCCTAATTGATTAGCCCAAAACAGATGGATTACCTAGCTGGCCTGAACGAGCCTCAACGAAAAGCAGTCGAACATATTGATGGTCCTTTGATGATCATCGCCGGTGCCGGATCTGGAAAGACCCGCGTGCTGACGTATCGTACGGCGCATTTAATTGAGACCGGCGTGGATCCCTTTGCGATCTTGCTGTTGACTTTTACGAACAAGGCGGCGGGCGAGATGCGTCACCGGATTGAAACGGTGATAGGCAATGCGGCGAAGAACATTTGGATGGGTACGTTTCACTCGATTTTTGCCAAAATTCTTCGTTTCGAAGGCACCCGCCTCGGCTACACCTCGAACTTTTCCATTTACGATACAGACGATTCTAAATCCCTGATCCGCGCGCTGATTAAGGAGAAGAATTTAGACGACAAAGTATACAAAGTAAATTTGGTCTTGAACCGAATTTCTAACGCTAAAAACCGCTTGATCGGTCCAGCGCAATACACCGGCTCTTCCATTCTAGCCGAAGAAGATCGCCTAGCGCGCATCCCAGCGATGGGCGAATTATACCAGCTCTATTGCGCGCGGTGTTTCGCCGCAAACGCGATGGATTTCGATGATTTATTATTCCAAACAAACATCCTCTTCCGCGACCATTTGGACGTGTTGAATAAATACCAACACAAGTTCAAACACGTGATGGTGGATGAGTTTCAGGATACGAACGTGTCCCAATATTTGATTACGAAGAAATTATCCGCCGTGAACCGCAACATCTGCGTGGTAGGCGATGATGCCCAATCCATTTATGCCTTCCGCGGCGCGGATATCCAGAATATCCTGAACTTTGAGCGCGACTATTCCGACTTAGTAACCATTAAATTAGAGGAGAATTACCGTTCCACGAAGGCCATTGTGGCCGTCGCAAATTCGATTATCTCTCGCAATAAAAACCAATTAAAGAAAGACGTCTTCACCTCGAACGAGGATGGAGAAGACATCGTCATCATCCGCGCCTCTAGTGATAACGAGGAAGGGCGAATGATTGCATCCACGATTTTCGAAGCAGCTCAAAAAGAGAATCTCACTTGGTCTGACTTCGCCATTTTATACCGTACGAACGCTCAATCCCGTTCTTTTGAGGAGGCCCTGCGCCGGTTGAACATTAAATATCGCATCATTGGCGGTGTTTCTTTCTACCAACGCAAGGAGATCAAAGATGTGCTCGGCTATTTGCGATTTACGGTGAACCAAAACGATGAGGAGGCTTTCAAGCGAATCATCAACTTGCCTAAACGCGGCATCGGTGACACGACCATTGCGAAAATTGTCGTGACGGCGGCGGAGAATAACGTGCCAGTTTGGGACATCGTTTCGAACATTGGGCAATTCAATGCGGCACGCGGAAGTGCCGGAATCGAGGCTTTCTCTGATTTGATCAAGTCGTTTAAATTGATGGTCGAGGTCGAGAAAAAGGATGCCTACGAGGTGGCGAACCACGTGGCGAAAGCCTCCGGGTTGATGCGCGAATTATATGAAGACAAGACGGTGGAGGGTTTAGCTCGCTACCAAAACTTACAAGAATTACTGAATGCCATCAAGTCCTTCGTGGACAATCCCGAGAACGAAGACAAGTCGCTCGCGACCTTCTTGCAGTCGGTTTCCCTGTTAACAAACGCCGATGCGGACGAGGATCCGGCGGATCGTGATAAGGTGACTTTGATGACGATTCACTCGGCGAAGGGTTTGGAGTTTAATCGTGTCTTTTTAGTAGGGCTGGAAGAGGATTTATTCCCGTCCCAAATGATGTTGCAATCCCAACAGGACCTTGAAGAGGAGCGTCGCTTGTTTTATGTGGCGGTGACTCGGGCAGAAAAGAAGTTGATGATATCCTATGCGGAATCACGCTATCAGTTTGGCCGATTAAAAGCGTGCGAACCGAGTCGCTTCTTGAATGAACTAGATCCAAACTTTGTGAGGATGGCGAAGCCAGCGAACGCGCCTAAAGAAGTGTCGAGCTTCCGTCCTGTCCAAAAGACCGGTTTCACCTCGAAACCTGCTCCTTCAGCTGCTCAGCTGATTCAGAAGCCCTCGACGAACACGAATTACCAGCACGTGGTTTCGGCGAACTTCCAGGCCACGGATGCCTTAGCCTTGGCAGCCGGCCAAAAAGTCGAGCATGCTAAATTCGGTTTCGGCCTCATCAAACGAATCGAAGTCAATGGCGCGGAACGCAAAGCCGTAATTGATTTTGAGAAAGGGGTAGGCGAAAAGACGCTCTTATTGAGTTTCGCTAAGTTGATGATTGTTACCTAGTTTTTGGAATCATCTAGGTCAGCCGGCGGCCGATGCGTTACCCTCACTTTTTTGATGCGTCGCATATCCACAG
>JBIIGE010000035.1:0-18497 GCA_044236555.1 Aquirufa sp. | reverse complement strand
CTTTGGGGTAAAATGTCTGTAGATCAAATGCTCTCTCATTGCGCCGTTCCTTATGAACAGATTCTGGGAATAAATACGGATCGACCACCTTTGTACATGCGAATCATTCTTAAAGCATACAAGGATTCTATGGTAAACGAAGTCCCTTACAAACAAAATTTACCTACATCACCCAAGTTTATTAGAGCTGATTCTTACCATTTCTCAAAAGTGAGGGATCGCCTAAAAGAATTAATTAAAACCATTCAAGAAATGGGTGCAGAAAAATTATCCAACACCCCTTCCTTGAGTTTGGGATCTTTATCGGCAACGGAATGGAACAACTTGCTTTACAAGCACATTGACCATCATTTAGCGCAGTTTGGCGTTTAGTTTATCTCTCAATAATAATACTCGGATCGATCACATAACGCCCCGATTGATCTCCATAGAGGGATAAACCGCCCTCAGTTGCCTCGAATCGTAAGATTAACTTCCCCGTTTTAGCTGCTTGTTGCCAAGCGGCGGCAGGGATCACTCCCTGAACTAAATAACCATAAGTTCCTGCCTCATCTAATTTATTATTGCGCGCTTGATAATGCCATGACAAGATGCCTTGGTGATCCGCTGGGTCATCCGCTAAAATAGTTTCAGACGCAAAAACCCCGTTTGCACTCACTTTCAGTTTCGCAGGTGACATGTAGCGGTCTGTTTGTGGATAGGCATTCGGGTTAACGCCTGGATCGAACGTGCCCTTACCTAACATGTAGTCGCCATCCATCTTACCTGCATCATCTCGGTCTTTGCCTAAAATAGGTTTAGAGGATGCCTCCACTAAAAAACGAACTTGTTTGATATCAACCGTTCCAGCAGTAGGGAAAGGAATTTCATATTCGAAATAACCAGCGCCAGCTCCGTTTAATTTATGTCCTAAAACGCCTGTCCATTGTTTCTTAGGCCAGCTAGATGAACTATAACGCTCCACTGGCACCGAAATCAATTGTCCTTTTGCAGGTTGGATAGAACCCTCTTCAACAATCAAATGCACGAAATTACGGTGAACCACTTTTCCGGATACATCACTCAATTCAAAAGCCAAGGTATTGATGGATTTATCTGCTGGCAAATTAATGATCAGGGAATCCAACGCCTTCACATCCCAAGCAGCATAAGTTAAAACGGACGTTTTAGTCCAGCGATTCATTTTTTCACCTGCCGCATTCGTTCCCGATAACGTCATTTTTAAGTTAAGGGACCCAGCCGAATTGGTCATGGAGGAAAGGTGTAGTGGAATCTTTATTTTTTGGCCGGCTTTTCCTGCAAAGGTGATTTCCTGACCTGTCGAAAGATAGAATAAACCATGGAAATCTAACAAGGACATGCCAGGGACGATGGCATGTAAGCCTGTTTCCTTTTCGGTCCGATCGAATTTATAATAGCCGTTCCACTCGTTAATCACATCATGGTGCTCGGTATATAACCAACCCGCTAGTTTAGGATGATTGCGAAACGAATTTACAGCTTTGTGGTAATCGAAAGTATAGTCGACATCGCCTGTGCTCCCCTGATATCCCCACACATTCCCAAATTCCGAGTTAATCATGGGTTGCGCTCCTTGCTGGTAGCCTTTTTCAAAGTTCCAAGTACTTCCAGGGTAGGTCTTAGCAGCATAATCGCCTACTAATTTATCCCATTCATAACCCGCTTGGTAGGCGTGCCAGGAATTAATGTCGGTTTCCGTGTGACCTCTTCCGCAGCAAACGGAATTGTCTTCAACGAGGCGGGTGGGGTCCAGTTTTTTGGCCAAATGATACACCGACGCCACCCATTTCTGAGTCTCCGGCGTATAGATGGCTTTCTTATCTTTGTGAGTAAACAAACCCCAAGTTTCATTAAAGGTTATCCAGGAGAAAATCGCTGGGTGATTGTAGTCGCGTTTGATCATCTCGTGCAACGTATATTCAGACTCCTTTTGCATATCCGCCTCCGGATCGCCCCAAGAATTAGGCAAATCAGACATGACTAAAAGCCCTAATTTATCAGCCCAATACAACTTACGCGGTACATCTACTTTGATGTGCGTGCGAATTCCATTCAAACCAATCCGCTTAGAACGCACAATTTCGTCTTTCATAAATTGATCAGACGGGAAGGTATAAAAGCCTGTAGGATGGTAACTTTGATCTAAGGCTAATTGAACATAAATAGGCTTGTTATTCAATCCAATGTAGGGAATCTTCGAGCCTGGTAAATTCACCACAGAAATCTTGCGCATGCCGAAATAACCGTTCACGACATCATTGCCCGATTGGATTTTCAAACCGTACAAAAACGGATCCTCTAGGGACCATAAATGCATAGACTTGATGGCCAACTCCACGCTTCCCTCTTGTTTCCCGGACGCCACTACTACCGAGGCTGCTTGCCCATTCGACAACGTAATTTTTACTTCTTGATCTTTCGCAGCAGGCGCTCCTAGATAAACTTTAATTTGGGCCTTTTTCGCATCGATATCCGGATCAACTGCATAATGATCAATGAAATTAGTGCCTCTCGCCTCTAAATAGACCGTTTGCCAAATCCCTCTTGCATTACCGTAGCCTTGCTTACCATAGAGCGTAAACATCCGACGCTTGTCATCTGCTCTGATGGCGATGTGGTGAGTGGAACCAGGTTTCACACCGGCTAACTCCGCATCGAATGGCGTATATCCACCCTGATGGTGTCCTATTTTAACACCATCTAAATAGATCGAGGTTTCCCAGTCTGAAGCTCCAATGTTTAAGAAAATTCGTTTCCCTGTCCAAGTAGCAGGGATTTTAATTTCCTTATGGTACCAAGCCACATCAGCCTCGTCCTTCACTTCTGAAAGAGGCGATCCCCAAGGGAATGGCACGAGAATTTTCTTTGTATAGCGACTAGGGGCTGTTAAAGAAGAATCAAAAGTGAAATCCCAATAGCCATTCAGATTCAACCACTGATCTCGTTGTGAGTCTGGCCTTGGATGTTCTGGAAGAGGTTGTGTTTTTTGGGCAAGCGCACAGAAAGACAATCCTGTGAGCAGAAATAGGATGATTTTTTTCATAGGTTTAGATTTCAACAACAAAATGCTGAGGCTACAAATTTGGCAAAAAAACCGAGATATTTATCAAATAAGCGTAATTTTACAGAATGAGTGAATTAGCGGAATTAAAGAAAAAGATCCCTACCCAGATAGCGGTATTAGGTGGAGGTAGCTGGGCCACGGCTTTAGTGAAAATCCTTTCTGAAAACAATGTGAAAATCAAGTGGTGGATTCGCCGTAAATCGGACGTTGAATTCATCCGCAAATACAATCATAACCCGAGCTATTTAACTGACGTAGCCATCAACCCACGTAGAGTCAAGACCTACAGCAAGATGGTGGACGCACTTGCTGGCGTAGAATACATCATTCTAGCCGTTCCAGCAGCCTTTATCCCGAGTACCTTAAAAGATCTGAATAAAAAACATTTCGAGGGGAAAAAAGTTGTTTCCGCTATTAAGGGCATGATTCCAGAGGAAAATCTCTTAGTAACAGACTGGATGGAACGGGCCTTTAATTTACCATTAGGCCAAACCTGTGTTATCGCGGGACCTTGTCATGCAGAAGAGGTGGCGCTAGAAAAGCAATCCTATTTAACTATCGCATCCCCAGATTTAAGTTTAGCCCAATCATTTTCAAATCTCTTGAATAGTCGCTTTTTGCAAGCACATGCCATTCAGGATTTATATGGAGTGGAATATTGTGCGGTTATTAAAAACATTGTGGCGATGGCCTGTGGAATTACGCGTGGATTAGGTTTTGGGGATAACTTCCAGGCTGTACTCGTGAGTAATGCGATGCAGGAAATTAAGATCTTCCTTGATGTGGTTTATCCAGAGAAAAACCGCGATTTGAATAGCTCAGGCTACTTAGGAGATTTGTTGGTGACCGCGTATTCGCAATTTTCTAGAAATAGAACTTTTGGAAATATGATCGGTCGCGGGTATTCCGTAAAGTCCGCGCAAATCGAAATGAATATGATTGCGGAAGGTTATTACGCCGTTCGCAGTATTTACAGCATCTCACGCCAGCACAACATCAAATTGCCTATTATCGAGGCCGTTTATAACATCGTGTACGAAAAAGCGAATCCGATGGTGGAGATGAATAAGCTAAAAGGGTTCTTAAAGTAAGAAAGAGCGAATTAATTCAGCCGTTTTTGCTAAAGATTCCGCCGACGGCTTCATCTTCTCTTGCGAGAAATTAATGTCTAAGATCCGGTTCATCGGCACTAAATGCACGTGCGCATGTGGCACCTCTAAACCGATTACCGCCACCCCTACTCGCTTGCAGGGGATAGCCTTCTTAATAGCTGGAGCGATTGTTTGAGCAAATTTCATTAAGTCCCCAAGTAATTCAGGTTCTAAATCAAAGATATAGTCAATCTCCTGTTTTGGGATAACCAACACATGCCCTTCCACTAAGGGCATCACATCTAAGAAAGCCAGAAAGCGATCGTCTTCCTTGATCAAGTGACAAGGAATTTCTTTGTTGACAATTTTGGTAAATATCGTGCTCATCCTAATCGATACGTTTCAAATTACATTTTGTGATCGGCTTAATGATCATAGGTACCTTTTCTAATTTAACCGCATCAGAATCTAGGCCAAAGTACTTGTCCTCCGAGTGTGTAAACTGCTTCACAAAGAAATAAGCCTTCATCACCATTCGATCTAATAAAGGCAATTCGTTGTCAAAAGATAGGAATTTCTCCAAAACGACGAAGCGGAAATCCCCGATCACGTTTTGTTCGTTCAAAGACTTATAACGGGAGGTAATATCCACTTCTCCACGAGAAACCATCTCTTCTACTACCTTACGGAAGTACAGGTTAATGCGTTGCTCCACTTTAAAGCCTAACTTAAAGTTAACCTTAATGATGTCATCGCGTTCTATGACAGTCACTTTATAATCCATTGTATACGGATCATCTAAGGTATCTACGTGGACAAACCAATAGATATCGGCACGCTTCGGACGTCTTTGGAAGATCGAATAAATAATCTTCGATTCAATATCCGACACACGACCTGCGTTCGACATAAAGACTAAGTGCGTCGCATATTTAGGGATCGTCTCATCTTTACTCAATTCTTTTAGCGGCTCGATGTAATCCGATAATTTCTCGTATTCCGTTAACTTCTTCTTGATAGCTGTCGCCCTAAACCAGATCCACATGATCAAAATAATGACGCCTGCAATGAATAATGAAACATATCCACCATGCCAGAACTTCTGCAAGTTTGCCACTAAGAAGGATCCTTCTAAGGAAACGTAAACGGCTAAGAATAAGAGAATCCACCACATGTCCACCTTCTTGATGTGCAGGTAATAAGCCATCAAAGACGTCGTCATTAACATGGTTAATGTAATGGCTAGTCCATAGGCGGCTTCCATGTTAGCTGATTCTTTGAACCAAAGAACAACACCCACACAACCCATCCATAACAAAATGTTAATGGAAGGAACATATAATTGACCTTTTTGATCCGAAGGATAGACTAAACGTACCCGAGGCCACAAATTCAAGCGGATAGCCTCAGATATTAAAGTAAACGATCCCGAAATCAAGGCTTGAGAAGCAATGACAGCCGCCGCTGTCGCGATCATGATACCCGTAAACAAGAATTCACGAGGTAATAATTCGAAGATAGGTTTGCGCGCACCTAGTAATGCTCCTTCATGTGCTAATAACCAAGCTCCTTGTCCAAAATATTGCAAAACCAACGCAATCTTTACAAAAATCCAGCTAATTCGAATATTCTCTTTACCACAGTGACCTAAATCTGAATACAAAGCTTCAGCTCCTGTTGTACATAAAAACACGGCTCCCAAAGTCCAAAATCCGGCTGTTCCTGATTGATGTGTTGTTAATAACTCCCACGCATAAACCGGCGATAAAGCTCTAAAAATCGTCCAATCCTGACCAATCCAGATTAAACCCGTCAGTGCTAACATGGAAAACCACAATAACATAATAGGTCCGAAAAGCTTGCCCACGACCTTCGTTCCAAAGATTTGGAAGATAAAAAGTGCTGTTAAAATAACGATAACTAAGGGTACAGTATCCGTTACGAAAGGTGTACCATCCTCGCGATGAAGCATTTTTAATCCCTCAATCGCAGAGGATACCGAAATAGGTGGTGTAATAATTCCATCCGCTAATAGCGTCGCACCTCCAATAATAGCAGGCAATGTCAACCACTTCGCGTGGCGTCTTACTAATGCAAAAAGGGCAAAGATCCCGCCTTCACCCTTGTTATCTGCCCGTAAAATTAATATCACATATTTTAAAGTCGTCTGTAAAGTCAACGTCCAAAAAATACAAGATAATCCGCCTAAAACGGTCAAAGAATTAATCGGATTGTCTCCAATAATTGATTGCATTACATACAATGGCGATGTACCAATGTCCCCGTAAATGATCCCCATTGCCACTAATAATCCGGCTGCGGTGGCTTTACTTCTGTGTTTATGTTCCATTATTAATCTCTAGGGAGTAAAAGTCTTATCAAGCGGCTTTGTTTATCTTAAAAATTAAATGCAAAAAATGCTTAAAATTGTACTATTTGTATCTGTTTTCTTGAAATATTCCAAGAAACGGACGCAAATATAGTTCAATGTTTTAGATATCAAATAGCTTTGGAAAACTTTTCGAGAAAACGCTGACTGCTTGTGAATTAACGTTCATAATAATACCCAAAAATGATATTCATTTCATCTTCAGATGTCAGACCAAATCCAATATCCTTATTAGTGTCATTGACATAGGTCGCCACCGATGTTAAACCCTCACCTGCTTGTAATAAAATGGGCGTATCGTAATTGATCACCTTCGGATGTTCCCAATCTGTATTTTCATAAACAACCTCTCCATCACGTGCGCCACCTTTAATTTTAATTTGGAATAATTTTCCTCTTTTGTGGTAATGAGACGTCAGCGAGACAACGGCTACAGACTTATCAAATTTAAAATCGCGGGTTATCGTGGTTGTTTTATTTGCAGGTAGATTGAAACTAGTAACATTAAAATCAATCATTTGGACGACCTTCTTTACCTGATCTGCTGGTATCGTATAGAGGTTTACATAATTTTCACCAAACAAATTATCTGAAGTTTTATTGAAATAATGTGGATTCAAATCAATGGAGGCGTTCGCTGGCAACTGTATCGCCATTCCTGCTGGAAACGTATAATCTGAATTAGGATCGGTACCACCGCCTAAAAAAATATGATTAGACATTTGAATAACGGTACCCATATTTAAAGAATTGTCCAAATTTCTTAAATCGCGAACTTCATTAAGGGCAGGAAGAGCAGATTTAGATCTAAAGTCGTACAGCACCATATGGTGACTGTTAGCCATTGATTTCAATTTGATACGCGATATAAAAATAGGTGCGGAATTATTCAGCGGCCGACGAACAAACAACTCTCGCTCAAAATTAGGTGGAATAACAAATCGATCTACTTTCAGTTGGACCCCCGTTTTCCCCTCCTCTACCGGCGATGTCAAAGGAGTAAAGTTTGCATCCACCACAAAACTTGGCGTCGTATCATCCAGCAAGCTCGCGTCCACAACGGATCCTGTTAAAGGTGCACCTGCGTCAATCCATTTTTGGACAAATGCTAAGGCTCCTTTACTTATCGGTTTGCCCCCTAATGGCATGGGCGCACCATAATTAGCGAGTCCATGATGACTTACATCCCAATTTAGTTTGTGATAAAGTAAACTTCCGACTGAGGCAAATTTTCGAACACGCAGGATGGAATTCTTAACTGCAACCGAGTTAACTGAGGCGACACCCACTAAATTCGCATAGGAGCTTCCTTTCGCTAATACTAATCCATGCTGGGCAAAACCAGCATCCTTATTAGATAAATGGCATCCGGAAGTAGCACAGCTAGGCGTCAATAATTTATCTTGCAGTAGGTCAAACGAGGAGATAGCCGTCGTTTGTGGCGCGGGTGTAACGCCTTGGTCAGTTGCCTCTTTCGAACAAGCAAAAGTTAAAGTAGCTATCAATAAGAACCATTTGTTCATCCTATTCATCTTCATCGCAAAGAATATTGATCCTGATTTTCACCTGGTTCAATTTTAAGTACCCTACTCAAAACGAGCAATACTAATTTACGAGATGCCAACCAATTAGGCAAATTACATTTAATCGCAAACTCAGATAAAGAGATTCGTTCATTTGAACGTAGATATTCCATCAACCAACGTTCTATTTCCCCATAAGCGAAAGATAGACCTTCGTCATTTTCCCTTCTGAGAATTTGCTTCATTTCCTTACTTGCCTGAATGGTACGGTCCTTCACCCGGACATAACAGATAGGATGTGGATCCGTAGCTAGTTGAACAAAATGGGGTTTATCGACACTTTCATAGATTTGGTACACTAGAACTTCACGTCCATTATCTAAATGGATTCTATATGCGCGGTAAGTAAATGCTGGAAAACAGTAGTCAGAAATGGCGCGCTCCAGTAAGAATTGCTCTTCCTCTGCGAATTTCACCCCTTCAATCACTCCTGCATCGCTTACACCAATGAATAGATGACCTCCCTCTGTATTAGCGAATGCGACCAATTCCTTGATAATCTTCTCAGGGAACTTCACTTTCATCTTAAACTCCAGACGGATGCCCTCGCCATGGCGCACCAGATTCCGCAGATTTCGAAGATCTAATAAGTTTTCGTCCTCATCACCTAACGAGTCATCCAATAAAATCTCTGATCCAATGCGCATAACACTCGAATTTAGGAAATTATTTTTTTATTTATTAGTATAGTTATTCAATAGACAATGTGTACCTTTGTAAAAAATAGGACAAAATGCATCTCAAAACGCTCGAAAAGGAATTACTATCCAGATCATTGCCTGAACGAATTCAGTTTATTTCGTCCTATTTTGCTGGTGAACGTCTTGTTTTCTCGACCTCTTTTGGCCAAGAAGATCAAGCAATTACCCAGGCCATTGCTAGTACAAAATCGCCCATCGACATTTTCACCCTGGATACCGGGCGTCAATTCCAAGAATCCTACGAATTGATGGATTTGACGATCAAAAAATACGGTATTCCCCTTAAAACCTTTTTCCCTTCTACGCCTGCCGTCGAAAAACTGGTGGCAGAAAAAGGATTTAACTCCTTCTATACTTCAGTAGAGAACCGTAAAGAATGCTGTTTTGTTCGAAAAATGGAGCCATTAAATCGCGCATTACAAGGGGCAAAAGTGTGGATTACCGGTTTACGGGCAGAGCAATCAGAAAATAGAGCCGAAATGCCCATCATCGAATGGGATGAAAACCGCCAATTGTGGAAGATTAATCCCTTAATTGATTGGAGCTTTAGCCAACTAGAGAATTACTTACAAGAACATAAAATTCCCCAAAACCCCTTGCACAAGAAGGGATTCATTTCCATCGGATGCGCTCCATGTACGCGCGCTATTTCGGAAGGAGAACATCCGCGTGCAGGTCGTTGGTGGTGGGAGAATTCCCAAAAAGAGTGTGGATTACACGCCTAAGTTATGCAGACAATACAAGATAAAATCGGTCATTTTCCTCGCCAATTAGAGGATGAATCCATCTACATCCTGCGGGAAGTGGCGGCGCAATTTGAGCGTCCAGCCTTGCTTTTTTCAGGAGGAAAGGATTCAATTACCTTAGTTCGATTAGCCCAAAAAGCTTTCTTCCCGGGCAAAATCCCATTTCCTTTAGTTCACATCGACACGGGACATAACTTCCCGGAAACGATTGAATTTCGTGACTGGTTAGCTAAAGAAACAGGGGCTGAACTAATTGTGCGTTACGTACAAGATTCCATCAACCAAGGAAAAGTAACCGAAGAGTCCGGAAAATATGCTTCTAGAAACGTCCTTCAAACGGTTACGCTTTTAGATACGATCGAAGAATTTAAATTCGATGCCTGTATCGGTGGAGCAAGACGCGACGAAGAAAAGGCGAGGGCGAAGGAACGTATTTTCTCTGTTCGCGATGATTTTGGGCAATGGGATGCGAAACGCCAAAGACCCGAACTATTCGATATGCTCAATGGGCGCATCGCGGTAGGAGAAAACGTTCGCGTGTTCCCTATTTCTAACTGGACGGAATTAGATGTTTGGAACTACATCAAAGAAGAAAAAATGGAGATCCCGAGCATCTATTATTCGCATCAACGTCAGGTAATTGAACGAGATGGAATGCTTTGGGCTGATTCAGAGTACTTGAACAAAGAAGCAGATGAGATTCCATTCAAGGCTACTGTTCGCTTCAGAACGGTGGGTGATATGACCTGTACAGCAGCGGTGGCTTCAAATGCCACAGATATCGATGTGATTATTGAAGAGATTCTTTCTGCCGAAATTTCAGAGCGTGGTGCGCGCATCGACGACAAACGTTCAGAGGCAGCTATGGAAAAGAGGAAACAACAAGGGTATTTTTAATTAATCAGAGACTAGAACACATGGATATTTTACGCATAGCTACCGCAGGTTCCGTTGATGATGGAAAAAGTACCTTAATCGGCCGCCTGCTTTACGAGACAAATTCGATTACCAAAGATAAAATTGAAGCATTGGAAAGTGCGTCTAAACGCAAAGGGCTAGACTTTTTAGATCTTTCCTTGTTAACTGATGGCCTGATCGCGGAGCGCGAGCAAGGAATTACTATCGATGTGGCTCACATCTATTTCTCCACACCATCCCGTAAGTATATCATTGCAGATACGCCGGGTCACGTGGAATATACCCGAAATATGGTAACTGGGGCTTCGAACGTCAAGGTTTCCCTCATTTTAGTGGATGCACGCCAGGGCGTAGTAGAACAAACAGCGCGTCACTTATCGATAGCTTCCATGCTTCGTATCCCGAAAGTGATCATTTGTGTGAATAAGATGGACTTAGTGCAATACCAGGAGTCTACGTTCAATGCCATCAAAGACAGCCTATCTGAACTGGTTTCGCAGACGACTTTTGAAGGACAAGAAATCAGCTTCCTACCTATTTCTTCTTTGTATGGCCAAAACATCACCCAAAAAGCCAGCGAAATGCCTTGGTTCAGCGGGAATACACTCTTAGGTGAATTAGAAGCCTTCGAATACGCCTCAACTCTAGCTCATGCTCCAACTCGGTTCCCCGTTCAATTTGTCGTAAGACCGATGACGGAGGCCTACCACGATTACCGTGGCTATGCCGGAAAAATCAGCTCAGGCACATTTAAAGTGGGCGACAGCATTCGCGTCTTGCCTACGGGTCAAGAGAGTACGATTGCGACTATTGAGAAATTTGAAACGAAATTAGATCAAGCGATTGCAGGAGATTCCGTCACGATTACGTTAACAACAGATGTGGATATTTCGCGTGGAAACACACTTGTTTTAGCTTCGGAAGTTCAGCCGCCACAGCTAAAAGATTTCGCAGCCCAAGTATGTTGGTTAGATCACACGGCCTTAACCCCAGGTAAAACGTATTTATTGCAACACGGAATTAATATCACAAAAGCCAAAATCTCTCAAATTACCGAGCGTCTTGATGTAGCAACTCAGAGCGCTACAGAAGGTGTCTCAAGTTTGCAACTCAATGAGATCGGCACCATTGCTTTACGCACGGCACAACCGATTAGCGCAGATCAATATGCAGCTAATCCCGCGAATGGAGCCTTTATTCTCATCGATGAATTCTCGAATTCAACGGTAGGAGTCGGTTTCGTCAAATAAACTATTGGTATTTTTTAGGGGCGTAGAGGAAGCCAAAAGCCTCTGCGCCTTTTTTTGTATGCACCTCGTGGTGCACATAATGCGCTTTCATGATACGCTTCATATAGGCAGAACCCGCCTTGTATTTAATCTTGATGCGGCGATGTACGATAATATCGTGGAAGATAAAATAGAAGATTCCGTAAGTCGCAATCCCTAGTCCGATATAAAAAAGTGGCCAATACGCTGGAATTTCAGCTCCCACAATGATGGTTAAGGTGGAGGAGATTCCGAAAACAACCGAGAATAGGTCGTTTTTCTCCAGTTTATCTTTGTGATGCACGTGGTGTGACTCATGCCAGTTCCACATGATGCCGTGCATAATGTATTTATGGGTGAACCAAGCCACGCCTTCCATTCCTAAAAAAGTGCCTAACCAAAGTAAAATTCCGACTACCATCATAACGTTATTTCAACCAAAATTACGGCGAATTGTTTTAAAAACCACCCTCACCTTTGGCCTAAATCAATTATCTTTGTAGGCTTAGAGAATACATATGATAGATAAGAATTACGCCCCGCAGGAAATTGAGCAAAAATGGTATGCCTACTGGTTAGAAAACAAGCTTTTCGCTTCGAAACCTAATCCGAATAAAGAGGCGTACACGATCGTCATTCCTCCTCCTAACGTTACTGGGGTGCTTCATATGGGCCATATGTTGAACAATACGATTCAAGATGTCTTGATTCGTAAGGCGCGTATGGAAGGCAAAGAGGCCTGCTGGGTACCGGGAACGGACCACGCATCGATTGCGACAGAGGCGAAAGTAGTAGCCATGTTGAAAGAAAAAGGGATCTCTAAGGCCGACATTACCCGCGAAGAATTCTTGAAATATGCTTTCGAATGGAAGGATAAATACGGAGGAATTATCCTCGATCAATTGAAAAAATTAGGGGCGTCGTGTGACTGGGATCGTACCCGTTTCACGATGGAGCCTTCTCTATACCAGGCAGTTATAGACACCTTTGTTCGTTTATACAACAAAGGATTGATCTACCGCGGCGTGCGAATGGTGAACTGGGATCCACAAGGTAAAACAGCGGTGTCAGACGAAGAAGTAATTTACAAGGATGTTCAGGCCAAATTATACCACATCCAATATCCTCTCGTAGATGGCAGCGGATCGGTAACAATCGCCACAACGCGACCTGAAACCATCATGGCGGATGCTGCTATTTGCGTGAATCCAGCGGATGAGCGCTATGTACACTTACATGGAAAGAAAGTACGAATCCCCTTAATTGACCGAGAAATTAGCATTATTCCGGATGAATACGTGAGCTTGGATTTTGGAACGGGTTGCTTAAAAGTGACTCCTGCCCACGATTTAAATGACTACGAATTAGGTCTGAAGCATAAATTACCGGTCATCGACATCTTGAATGATGACGGAACCTTGAACGAGAAAGCCGTTTTATTCGTGGGTGTGGATCGTTTTGAAGCGCGCAAACGCATCGTGAAACAATTAACAGAGGAGGGATATTTGACTAAAACGGACGAATACAAATCGACCGTGGGAACTTCGGAGAGAACGGGCGCGGTAATCGAGCCAAAACTATCCTTGCAATGGTTCATGAAAATGGAGGAAATGGCAAAGCCTGCTCTAGACAACGTCATGAATGATACCATTCAATTGCATCCAGCAAAATTCAAGAACACCTACCGTTCTTGGATGGAAAATGTGCGTGATTGGTGTATTTCACGTCAATTGTGGTGGGGTCAGCAAATCCCAGCCTTCTATTTAGAAGATGGTACGGTAATCGTTGCAAAAGATAAAAAAGAGGCCTTGCGTATAGCCAGAGATACCTACCAATTATATGCTTTAGTAGAGGATGATTTGACGCAGGATCCTGACGTTTTGGATACTTGGTTCTCATCCTGGCTATGGCCTATTTCGGTTTTTGACGGAATTGAAAATCCTGATAATGAGGATATTAAATACTATTACCCAACGAATGACTTAGTAACTGGACCGGACATTTTATTCTTCTGGGTAGCTCGTATGATTATGGCGGGTTATGAGTGGAGAGATGAATTGCCTTTCAAGAATGTCTATTTAACAGGTATTGTGCGAGATAAGCAGGGTCGTAAGATGTCCAAATCATTAGGCAACTCGCCTGACCCTTTAGAACTGATAGAGCGATTCGGCGCCGATGGTGTTCGTTCAGGTTTATTGTTCTCCGCTCCAGCTGGAAACGACTTGTTATTCGATGAAAAATTGTGCGAACAAGGACGAAATTTCTCAAACAAGATTTGGAATGCGTTCAGATTGCTACGCGGCCTAGAAGTTGTTCCTGGATCCTCTTTACCAGAACACGTATTAGCAACGGCTTGGTTTGAATCAAAATTAAGCCAAACCATCCTTGACGTTCAAGATCACTTCAGTAAATTCCGCATTTCAGATGCCTTATTAAGCATATATGAGTTGGTTTGGGATGATTTCTGTGGTAAATATTTAGAGATAATTAAGCCGGCTTATCAAAGCCCCATTAATGCAGATACGCTCCAGGCGGCTCTCGGTTTATTCGACTCCCTGATGCGTTTAATGCATCCGTATATGCCGTTTATTACAGAGGAAATTTGGCAGGTTATTGATGAACGTAAGCCGGGAGAGTCTATCTGCAAAGCTGAATTCCCATCAGCAGGTTCTGTCAATGCTGGGCTAGTCGCTCAATTCGATGTCGTTTTCGAAGTGGTAACGAAAATACGTGAGATCCGTAATTCGAAGCAGCTATCTCCTAAGTTAGCGCTAGCGCTTCATATTAAAGCTGAAAACAAGGCGGCTTATGGTCCTGTAGAGGCGATAATGATGAAACTAGCAAATTTAGAATCTATCACTTTTGTGTCTGATGCGGTAGCTGATGCGCAAACCTTTGTGGTAAAAGCAGATCAATTCTTTGTTCCATTAGCGAACGATGAAGATCCCGCTGTTGTGAAGGCAGAATCGGAGAAAGAATTGATATACCTAGTAGGTTTCAAAAAATCAGTAGAAGCGAAATTAGCGAACGAGAAATTCGTGGCGAATGCAAAAGCAGATTTAGTGGAACGTGAAAGACAGAAATTAGCTGATGCAGAAACGAAAATCCAATCACTACAAGAATTGTTAGCTCGTTTAGGATAATGAAATTTCTTTACGCTATATGCTTCGGATTACTGCTTTGGTCCTGTTCAAAAGAGAAGGAGGAGGAGAGAAATACACCTGAGATTCAATGGGATTTCAAGCGCATCGACCGAGAAATGGCAGCTGCAAAATCAGAGACCGAAATGGCAGCTTTATTATCCAAGCATCCTGAAATCAGTGTCGGATATTTTAGTGCTACTCCCTCTAATGCCCCTTTCTTAGCGCAGGATTTATTTCGATTGTACGCTAACCCGTCGCTACGAAAATTCTATGACCAAAGCCAAGAAGCTAGTTTTTTCGGGGGTGATGCGCTAGAAAAAGAACTAAAAGAGGCTTTCACTAAAATTCAGCAAGAATTTCCGGGGGTGAAAACTCCGAAGATAAGAACGGTATTCTCTGGTTTTGGTGGCGTAGGTGGAGGTGAATTTACAGCTCAAAATCTAGTTGTTTCCGACTCCTTACTTATTATAGGACTTGACTTCTTTATGGGTTCTCGCGGTCTATACAAGGCACCTAATGTATATGAATACCAAATGCGCCGTTTGGAACCGAAAGCAATGGTTGCGCAAGTGATCCTCCAATATTCTGCCTTTTTGATCAAACAAACAGAGAACGATGCGAGTTTATTAAGCGATATGATTTGGTATGGAAAAGGATACGTTTTTGCGAAAACTATTTTACCTTCCGTGCCTGATAGTTTATTATTCGGATATACAAATCAAGAAATAGCGGAGACGAATGCCTTCCAAAAAGAAGTCTGGGAACATTTTATCGACCGCAAATTGTTATTCAGTAGCGATAAAAACGTCAAGGCAAAATACCTAGATGATCGTCCCAAAACCACCGAAATAGGTCCCGCCTGCCCTGGCAGCATCGGTCGCTGGTTAGGCTGGCGAATTGTGGATTCCTATTGGAAACAGAAGCCCAAACTGAGTTTGGCAAAGATTTTGACCGATCCAGAAGCTAATCGATTATTCCTCGATTCAGGCTACCGCGGCGAAGCAGATAAAAAATAAGATGGCAAAAAAACAACACGGTGATATAGGCGGAGGAGTAGATCCAAAAGATGCCGTCAAAGTCAGTAAACAAGGTCTTTCGAAGGCCATCAAGATTTTTCAATTCGTCATTCCCTACAAATGGACCTTCATTGTAGGGATGGCTTTTCTATTACTTTCTAATCTAACGACTCTAAGTTTCCCCCTTTTAATCGGTGAAATGACCAAGGTGATTGAAGGGAAATCAGCCTATAAAATCAACGAAGTAACCCTGTTTTTCTTCGCGGTTTTGATCGTTCAAGCCATCCTGTCCTTCTTCCGCATCTATACATTTGCGCAAGTTTCAGAGAAAGCGATGCGTGATGTACGCCAGACATTGTATGCTAAAATCATTACCCTTCCCATCTTTCACTTCGAGAAAAGACGCGTAGGTGAATTGATGAGCCGCATCACATCCGATATCACGCAACTACAAGATGTATTATCGATCACCCTGGCCGAATTCTTTCGCCAAGTGTTTACACTCGTGGGTGGCGTTGCGCTTATTACTTATATCTCCTGGAAGCTAACTTTGTTTATGTTGGCCACCTTCCCGGTCTTGGTAATCTCAGCTATCGTATTCGGTAAATTCATTCGGAAGATCTCCAAAAAAGCGCAGGACGAACTCGCTAACACGAACATCATCGTAGAAGAAACATTGACTTCAATCCAGGCTGTAAAAGCATTTACGAACGAAAAATACGAGGTTAATCGTTACACATCGTCGTTAAATAAGGTGTTAGGCGAAGCTTTGAAAGCAGCCACTTTGCGTGGTGGATTTGTTAGTTTTGTGATCTTTGCCCTATTCGGTGGAATCGTAGGGGTCGTTTGGTACGGTGCCGCTCTCGTGGCCCAAGGCGACTTAATCTTAGCAGATCTCTTAACTTTCATCTTCTACACGGCTTTCATCGGAGGTTCGGTAGGTGGTTTAGGTGACATTTATGCTCAATTACAGAAGACCATAGGTGCCTCTGATCGAATTCTAGAAATATTAGGGGATCCATCGGAGATTGATTTAACTTTAGAAACACCTGCGTCTCCTGTAGGATTTAGCCAAATCAAGGTGCAAGACCTCGAGTTCTCCTACCCTTCACGCCCATCCGTTCAAATCATTAAAGGAATCAACTTTACCATTGAACCCGGCCAAAAAGTAGCCATCGTAGGTACCTCTGGCACAGGTAAATCAACCTTAGCGCAACTTTTTATGCGTTTCTACGAACCAAACGCGGGTTCTATCTCCTTAGGGGATCGCTCCGTAGCGGACATCGACATCACAGAATGGCGTAAAATGGTAGCCCTAGTTCCTCAAGAAGTACTACTATTCGGAGGAACCATCCGCGAGAATATTGCTTACGGAAAACCAGGAGCCACTCAGGAAGAAATTGAATCTGCCGCTGAATTAGCTTACGCTAAAGAATTCGTTGAATCGTTCCCAGAGAAATGGGACACCATGGTAGGAGAAAGAGGTGTGAAATTATCTGGGGGCCAAAGACAACGCATCGCCATCGCCCGCGCGATTCTAAAGAATCCCAAATTCCTATTACTCGACGAAGCCACTAGCGCCCTAGATTCAGAATCAGAAAAATGGGTACAATCCGCTCTAGAGGAATTAATGAAAAACCGGACGAGTTTAATCATCGCCCACCGTTTATCCACCATCCGCTCGGCAGATTTAATCCTAGTGATGGAAGAAGGTAAAATCATCGAATCTGGTTCTCACGAAGAATTGATGAAAAAGAAATCAGGGATTTACCAAAACATGGTCAAATTGCAAACAGAACATTTAGGCTAAATGAGCTCTTCGTATTCACTTTCGGATTTTGACCTACGATCAACCCCTTGCAGAGTTGATGTTTTAGCTACCTTTCAAGCCGTAGATTTCGCATTAAGCCAAGGTGATATCGAACAAAAGTTAAGCGATCAATACGATCGTGTAACTGTATACCGTACATTAAAGACCTTTTTAACGCAAGGGTTACTCCACAAAGTTTTAGATGATAATGGCGGCGTAAAATACGCTTTATGTAAAGAACTCTGCCACCAAGGAGATCATAATCACCAACACGACCACGTACATTTCAAGTGCAATCAATGTGGCCAAACTACTTGTCTAGAAACCGTACACATCCCAACCATTGTTCTACCTGCTGGATTTATTAAGCAAGAGAGTAATTTGTTGATTCAAGGGGTGTGCACTTCGTGTAGAGTATAGAGAGGAGAGTAGAGATTAGAGAGTAGAGAGAAGAGAGAAGAGAGGCGCTAGGAAAAGTTCAAAGAGCAGAGAGAAGAGAGTCCGAAGGGAAGGAGTCCGAAGTCAGATGCGTGCGGGCAAAACATTTCATGAATGAATAAAAAACGAGGCGACAGCCTCTTTTTTATGCCGTATCTCTACTCTATACTCTCTTCTCTCTACTCTTTTCCTTCTCCCTTCGCACTATCTCCCTTCGGACTAGTTCTTATGCAAAAAAAAAGACCCACACACTGTGCAGGTCTTCTATAATAACTTGGAGCTTACTTACTTTCCCGGGTTTGATCCCAG
>JBIIGE010000034.1:0-18506 GCA_044236555.1 Aquirufa sp. | reverse complement strand
GTTAAATTTGCTGGTAAATGTATCCCAAAGAGGTGGAGGAGCTTGTTAAAATAACCCGACCAACTCACGGCGACTGTCATCGCACCCATCGCATATTCGAGGATCAATCCCCAACCAATAATCCACGCAAATAACTCCCCTACTGTTCCGTATGCATAGGCATAGGCACTACCTTCTACCGGTAACATCGCTGCAAACTCTGCATAACAAAGTGCCGCAAAAATACAGCCAATACCCGCAATCACGAACGAAATAGCCAAAGCTGGTCCCGCGTGGTAATGCGCTGCTGTACCTGTTAAAACGAAAACTCCACCACCGATAATCGCACCGATACCGATCGCAGTTAAACTCCATTTACCTAATACACGCTTGAGCTCGCTTTTTTGCATGTCTTGCTCAAACATGTGCATTGGTTTCTTTCTCCAAATACTGTTGTTCATAGTCTTAATTTAATTGGATGAAATATAAAAAAACCGGCCAATCAAACGATCAGCCGGCAATACAATTATTTCTTTTCTTTCTTAGAAGTACCAAAGTCGATCACGATAGGCGCCGCCACGAAAATAGACGAATACGCTCCGAAAACAACCCCGATAAACATCGCGAAAGAGAAACCTCTTAACACGTCACCACCGAAGAACAACAACACCGTTACCACTAAGAATACCGTTGTTGCCGTCATTACCGTACGAGACATCGTGTGGTTAATCGACTCATTGATTGTTTTGATCATCAATTCTTTGTTACCTAAATCAGCATCCAATCCGATCTCCTCACGGATACGGTCAAATACGACCACGGTATCATTAATCGAGTAACCAATCACAGTTAATACCGCTGCGATGAATACTTGATCCACTTCTAATTCGAAACCGAATAAACGAACGATACCTACCATTCCTAATACCACTAAGGTATCGTGAACCAAGGCAACAATACCACCTAATGAATATTGCCATTTACGGAAACGAATCAAGATGTAGATAAAGATCGCGATTAGCGCATAGAAGATAGACACAAATGATTGTGTCAAAATATCATCGGCAACCGTCGCTCCTACTTTCGACTCAGAAACTACCTTAGGTCCCTGTGCAGAGAATTGCTTCAATCCAGTTTCCAATGCCGTGCGAACGGTATTGTTTGCCGTGATCGACTCATCTTCTACTAAGTAAGATGTTGTTACTTTTAATTTCGTAGGACCGTTGAAAGTCTTCACTTCTACTCCTTTTCCACCGAAATCATCCGCTAACGCTTCTTTTACTTTATCCGTAGGAACCGCTTGGTTGAATTCTACTACGTACGAACGTCCACCTTTGAAGTCTACCCCTAAGTTAAATCCGCCTTGCATGAATAAAACGACAGCACCTGCTGCGATTAGAGCCCAAGAGAACCAGTAAGAATACTTACGCTTTCCGATAAAGTCGAAGTTCATTCCTTTGAAAAGATCACGCGAAATGAATGTCTCAAAAGTCATCTCTTTCTCTTTACCTGCCTTGATCGCACGTTTCGCCATCCAATCCACTAAAATGTGTGAGATATAAACCGCTGTAAATACTGAAGTAACAAGACCGATACAAAGTGTAACACCAAAACCTTTCACAGAACCTGATCCGAAAATAATTAAAATCACACCAATCAAAATCGTCGTGATATTACCATCCAAAATCGCACTCAATGCTTTCTCGTAACCTACATTGATCGCATCTAACAAGCCTTTTCCTTTATGTAATTCCTCTCGGATACGCTCGTTAATCAATACGTTCGCATCGACCGCCATACCGAGTGTTAACACGATACCTGCGATACCTGGAAGGGTTAAAGCCGCTTGGATTTGGACTAAAACACCTGCGATAAAGAATACGTTAAAGAACAAGGCTAAGTTCGCCATCCAACCTGGTGTACCATAGTAACCGATCATAAATACGATCACTAATAGTAAGCCTAAGCCCATCGACATATATCCTTGATTAATCGCCTCAGCACCTAAAGAAGGACCTACGAAGGCATCTTCTACGATACGAGTCGGAGCTGGTAATTTACCTGCCTTTAAAACATTAGCTAAGTCTTTCGCCTCCTCTACTGTGAAGCTTCCTGAAATCGAAGAACGACCACCTGGAATCTCACCATTAATAACTGGCGCAGAATACACATAACCATCTAAAACAATCGCAATACGACGTCCAATGTTTGCACCCGTTAAGTTTTTCCAAATACGAGCACCCGTTCCGTTCATCGACATGGTTACTTCCGCACGGCCTGCTTGATCGAAATCTTGCGCAGCATCTGTGATCACATCACCCTCTAATGGAGCTGATTGGCCTTCGCCTTTCTTCAAAGCTTCTAAAGCTAAAATTTCATCGCCATTTTTAGCTGGAATTCCTTTCGCTGCCCAAGCAAACGTTAAGTTCGCTGGGAACATTGCTTTCACATCCGCACGAGCAAATAAAGCATTCACACGAGCTGTATCTTTTACATATACACCGATGTTATTTCCTAAAGGCAAGAATAATTTCGTTAAAGCTGAACCTGCAGACGTATCTGCCTTCGCTTTTCCTGAATCTTTCTTTGCTGGAGCTGCGGCTAATTTGTTTGCCAAAGCATTCGCTGCTGTATCCTTCGTCGCCGGAGCTGCCGCTGCTGGTGCAGCCGCTACAGGCGCTTTTGCTTCTTTATCTAATAAAGCGCCTAAAGCGTTCAAGCCTCCGCCATATTCATTTAATTCATAGCACTCAACGAACTCTAATTTCGCAGCACCTGATAATAATTTACGGGCACGCTCTGGGTTCTCCACACCTGGTAATTCTACCTGGATGCGGTTTGTACCTGGAAGACGTTGAATGTTCGGGTTAGCCACACCGAACTTATCGATACGCGCCTGGATAATCTTATAAACGCGATCCACCGCACCATCAATTTCCGCATCAATCACCTTCTTCACTTGTGAATCTGTTGATGTAGACGAGATTTTACCGCGGTTCACTGAATTAGCGAATACGGATGCCAAAGTTTGGTTAGGAGCCGCCTTCGCAAATTCTTCATAAAACAAATCGTTAAACGATTTTGTCGAAGTCGCTTGCGCCGCACCTGCCGCTGCTAACGCTTTCTCAAATGCTGGATCATTCGACTTTCCTGATAATGCACGCAAGATCTCTGCTGGAGAAACCTCTAAAACTGCATGCAAACCACCTTCTAAGTCAAGACCTTTTTGCAACGCATACTGAGTCACTTCTTGTAAGGTATATCCAATATATACTGGTTGTTTCCAAAGAGAATCAATGAAATGTAAACGCTTCGCCGCATCTACTTTGCCATCCGCCATAGTGGCATACTTAATGGCTTGTTCTTTTAATTGATTAGACTTCCACGTAAACGATAGGAAGAAAATACATAAGGCTGAAATAATTGTAGACAGCCAAATAATGGCACTTTTGTAACGCATAATTTTAAATTAAATGGTAAATGATAAATTGTAAATGGTAAATGGTGAGTGGTAAATGGTGAATGTTCCCTCCGGACTTCGGACTAAATCCCTTCAGACTCATTCCCTCCGGACTTCGGACTCATTCCCTCCGGACTCACTTCCTCACGGCGCCAGAGTGGCTATAAACTGGGTAAATAAAATTCGTAAGAATTGCGTACGATGAGTGAATGTAGGCAATTTGATGGCTTGCATCGAGCGCGCCACGAAGATTTCCGTAGGGCTTGTGAAGTTCCAATCTTGGGGAAAATCGAGTTGTAGGTTGGTGGCAGATTGATAAACATGCTGCTCTGCCTTGACAATCGTTTGCTTAGAAGTCTTCTCCGTCTTTACAGCTCCTATTTCTACTGCAAACAGCGAGATAGGCTTAGCCACGAGCCAAAACAGCACGGGGATAAACAGAATAAGATGAGATATTTTAACCTTCTTTTGCATTGTGGGTAGCAAAAATAGGATATTTTTCTTAGAAATCAATTCTACGGGTAATTTTCGTAATTTTGGGGCATTAATACCGCCACATGTTTTCATATACTGAACCAACTTATGTCCGCGCCTTCATTCAATCTGCCCTCCGGGAAGATATAGGCGAAGGTGATCACACCTCACTTTCCACAGTCCCAGCAGAAGCTGTGGGTACAGCAGAATTAAAAGTGAAGGACCGAGGCGTGCTTGCTGGAGTAGAACTGGCTCAGGCTATATTTACAGAGGTAGATGCCTCATTGAAGGTTCAGGTTTTTATCACCGATGGAGCCTGGATCGAACCAGGACAAGTCGTTTTAGAAGTAAGCGGATCCTCTCAATCTATATTAAGAGCAGAACGTTTAGTCCTGAATTGCATGCAACGCATGTCTGGGATTGCGACCTATACACGTTCTTTGGTTAACATCTTAGAAGGAACTCGAGCTAAATTATTGGATACGAGAAAGACAACGCCTAATTTCCGTTTGGCAGAAAAATGGGCCTGCAAAATAGGTGGAGCGGTAAATCACCGCTATGGTTTATTCGATATGATTTTGATCAAAGACAATCACGTGGATTTTGCGGGAGGAATTAAAGCAGCTTTAGACAAAGCGTTCAGCTACAATAAGACCTTAGCTAAACCGCTCGATGTCATGATTGAAGTAAGAAATGAAACTGAATTAGATGAAGTGCTGGCGATAGGCGGGGTAAAACGCATCATGTTAGATAATTTTACACCGGATCGCCTCCGCGATGCTATTCGCAAAATTAACGGTCGCTTCCCTACGGAAGCCTCTGGTGGTATCAATGAAAAAACACTCCGTGCCTATGGCGAAACTGGAGTAGATTATATTTCCGTGGGGGCTTTAACCCACCAGGTAAAGAGTTTAGATTTAAGTCTGAAAGCGAAATGAATTTAACTGAAGAAGCAGCAGCAGTGGGCTACATTGCCCGTTCTACCCCGAAAGGAGTTGAATTAATCACCGAAATACAGCGCCTGAAAAAGGAGAAAAATGCGGTGATTTTAGCACACTACTACGTAGATGCCGAAATCCAAGAACTGGCGGATTATGTAGGTGATAGTTTGGGTTTATCCCAGGCGGCAGAGAAAACGGAGGCGGATTTAATCGTTTTCTGTGGCGTTCATTTCATGGGTGAGACGGCGAAAATTTTGAATCCTTCGAAAAAAGTGGTGGTGCCTGATTTTAATGCAGGTTGCTCTTTAGCCGATTCTGTTCCGGTGGCTGAATTCGCGGCATTGAAAGCGAAACATCCAAATGCGCTAGTGGTTTCCTATATTAACTGTTCTGCCGATATCAAGGCAATGACGGACATCATTTGTACCTCGTCGAATGCCGTACAAATCGTAGAATCTATCCCGGCTGATCGCGAAATTATCTTTGCTCCAGACGCGAACTTAGGTCGCTATGTGGCTCACAAGACGGGACGCGAATTAATTCTTTGGGAAGGGGCTTGCATGGTGCACATTGATATTTCTTTAGAGAAATTAGCAGCCTTAAAGCAAGAATACCCAGATGCGGTATTGATTGCACACCCAGAATGTAAGGAAGTGATCTTAAAAGAAGCGGATTATGTAGGTTCGACGACGGCCCTGTTGAAATTCGTGGAAACATCGCCTAATTCGACCTTCATCGTTGCGACAGAGGCAGGCATCTTACATAAAATGAAGCAATCGGTGCCGCATAAGCATTTGATTCCGGCACCTGCGAACGAGCAAAACACCTGTGCTTGTAGCGAATGTCCGTACATGAAGATGAATACGCTAGAGAAATTATATAATGCCTTGTATTACGAGTTGCCAGAAATTCATTTAGCCGAAGAAACACGCGTTCCTGCCTACAAGGCATTGAAAGCGATGTTAAACATTTCTGCTTAGTCGTTCAATTCGAAAACGGCTTCGATTTCTACCGGAATATTATCTGGCAAAGACCCCATTCCCACCGCGGAACGAACGCCTATGCCATTTTCCTCTCCCCAAACCTGGGCGAATAATTCACTGCACCCATTAATGACGTAGGGATGACGCAAGAAATCGTCCGTGGCATTGACCATTCCTAGGACTTTGATAACACGTTTGATTCGATTCAAAGAGCCTAATTGGGCTTTTAAGGTCGCCAAAATCGCTAAACCCACCTGCCGAGCCGCTAATTTACCTTCCTCTATATCTAAATCGACACCGATGCGACCGATGATCAAAGAGCCATCTGTTTGAACCGTACCATGGCCTGAAACGTAGTAGAAATGATCTACTTGTAAACCCGGTTTGTAAACGCCTAAAGGTTTAGGAGCCGGTGGAAGTGTCAAGCCTAAGGCTACAAAGTTTTCTTCTGGACTAGTTTTTGCCATGTAATTGTCTGATTATTTCGGAGATTAAGCCCGTCCAACCGGTTTGGTGGTTTGCGCCTAATCCTTTTCCGGTATCTCCATCGAAATATTCGAAGAAGAGGTGAGAGTCTTTAAAATGTGGGTCCTGGAACTTTTTGTAATCGCCGTACATCGGCGTTTTACCATCTTTACCAGGTACGAACATAGCGAGTAAACGCTCAGATACCCCTCGAGCGGCGTCTTTAATGTTCATCATTTCGCCTGAATTCGTCGGGAATTCTACCTCATAATCTGATCCATAATAGTCAGAGAACTTCGATAAGGAGTCTAAGATCAAGTAGTTCATAGGGAACCAGATAGGTCCGCGCCAGTTTGAATTTCCTCCAAACATATCGCCCGTCGACTCTGCAGGTGTGTATTCAACTTGCAGTGTGCCTCCTTCGTAGGTAAATTGATATGGATGCTCTTTATGGTATTTTGATAAGGTTCTAATGCCAAAATCAGATAAGAATTCACTCTCATCAAACATCCGCTTCAAAATCATCTTCATCCGGTGACCTCTCAAGATAGAAAGTAATCGACTCTCCCCTTTTCCGGGTTCATACCAGCGGGAAATCAAATTCGCTAGGTCTGGGCGGTTTGCTAATACCCATTCCACGCGGCGCTTAAATGCAGGTAACTTCTCCAGCATCTCAGATGTCAAGGTCTCCACTGCAAATAACGGTATCAATCCTACCATCGAGCGCACCTTTAATAATTCAGCCGACCCGTCTTCCTTATGCAACATGTCATAATAGAACTGATCGTCTTCATCCCATAGATTTAACTTATCACCACCGATCGATTGCATCGCACCCGCAATGTGCAAGAAGTGCTCGAAGAATTTCGAGGCCATATCTTGATAGACCGGATTTTCAATGGCGATTTCACAGGCTATGCGCAACATATTCAAGCTATACATGGCCATCCATCCTGTTCCATCAGCTTGCTCTAAGTGGCCGCCGGTAGGTAATTGAGCGGAGCGGTCGAACACACCGATGTTATCCATTCCTAAGAATCCTCCGCCAAAAATATTATTTCCGTTATCATCTTTTAAGTTCACCCACCAGGTAAAATTCAATAATAACTTATGGAAAATACGCTCTAGAAAGACGATATCCCCTTTTCCGCCATTCATTTCTTTATCGATCTCATACACTTTCCAGGTTGCCCAGGCGTGTACGGGTGGATTTACATCGGAGAAAGACCATTCGTAGGCCGGGATTTGGCCGTTCGGATGCATGTAATACTCGCGGAGGATAACGGCTAGCTGTCTTTTGGCAAAATCAGGATCTAATCTAGCTAAAGGCAAGGTATGAAACGCTAAATCCCATGCCGCAAACCAAGGGTACTCCCACTTATCTGGCATCGACAAAATATTCGCCGCATACATGTGCCTCCAAGTACTATTTCGGCCATTTTTACGGCTCGCATCCGGCTTCGGCATGGACGGGTCACCCTTAATCCACTCGAATACATTATAATAATACCACTGCTTCGTCCACAGCATCCCGGCATATGCCTGACGTTGTAGAGAGCGTAAATTATCGTCTTCTATACCTTTCTGCAATTCCGCATAGAATTGATCTGCATCAATGATTCGATCTTCGAAAATTTGGTCAAAATCCGCGAAAGGATCCCTGTGCGTCACGTTACTCAATCGCAAACGATACACTTTCTTGCCTCCTGCTGGAATTTTATCCGTGTATTTTACAGATGCTTTCGTCCCGATATGGTTCGGATTTACAGCATGCTTATTCTTATTGACAATGTATTCGTTAATCCCGTCTTTCGTAAAATGAGACAGATTATCAGAGTTGTGCAGGCGCTGAAAATTAGTCTCGTTATCACAGAAAAGGAATTCATCTGCCTCCTCTGCGTATAATTTAAATCGACCTACCACGCGGTGGTCTACCTCGATGAAGGAATTACCTACTCCCGTTAAAAGTGGTTTGTAATTGTATTTCTCATAGCCCCAGCACCAGGTATTTCGATACCAAATCGTAGGCAAAACCGTGATGGGTGCCGCCACTTTCGAACGGTTCTCTACGGTCACTTTGATTAATATGTCTTGCTCGTCTGCCTTCGCATATTCCATGGAAATATCGAAGTATTCATTATTGTCAAAAATACCGGTATCCAATAGCTCATATTCAGGCTCTTGGCGATTCCGCTTTTTAGACTCGTCGATTAGCTTTTGATAGGGAAAAGTTTGCTGGGGATACTTATAAAGCATCTTTTGGTAGGAATGCGTAGGTGTCGAATCCTGGTAGTAATACAATTCCTTCACATCCTCCCCGTGATTCGATTCCGCACCCGTTAAACCAAAAAATCGCTCTTTTAGGATATGATCCCGGTGGTTCCAAAAAGCAAACGCAAAGCAAACATGTTGTTTATTATCTGAAATACCTGCGATTCCTTCTTCACCCCAGCGATAGGCTTTCGAACGCGCCATATCGTGTGTTATCGAACCCCAAGCATTTCCATGAGCTGAATAATCCTCTCTCACCGTTCCCCATTGACGCTCCGTCAAATAGGGTCCCCATTTTTTCCAGCCTTTATTATCGTTTCGTAATTGTAACCGCGCGCGCTCCGCTCCCAATCCTGACATAGTAAATGTTTAATATATTATTTCTTAACTTAGGTATAAATGCAATGACCAATTTACGTAAATTGCCTCTAAAATCATCAAATTCACTATGAAAAAACTCCTCTATTTGTGCCTAATCTTGTCTTTTTTCTCGTGTAAAAAGTCAGATCAACCCTCTTCCGAATTAGCCAAAATCGTAGGCGACTACTACGAAGAGCAATTAAAACTCAATCCGACAGCTGCTACAGCAAACGGAGACAATCGCTACAACGATCAGTTAAACATCGATTTTACGGATAGTCACCGCGCATTAGTTAAAGAAATGCTAGAAAAATATGAAAAATCTTTAGCAGGACTTAATCGCGCAGATTTGAATGCAAACGATCAAATCACCTATGATTTATTGACTCGCGACGTTAAATTAGGTTTAGAAGGCTTGACTTACCCAGACAACTTAACTCCTTTGAACCAATTCTACGGTTTTCACTTAACCTTTGCCCAATTAGGCTCTGGTCAGGTGATGCAGCCATTCAAGACGGTAAAGGATTATGAAAACTGGGGAAAACGCATGAAAAAAGGCGTTGCCTACTTAGATTCATCGATTGTTTATTTCCGCAGAGGAATGAAAGAGGGTTATGTATTGCCAAAAGCTTTGGTAGTTAAAATGATCCCTCAATTTACTTCGTTCGCGGTGAAAGATGTAAAAGAATCCACCTTCTATGGTCCATTGAAGCAATTCCCAGCAGACTTTTCTGAGGCGGATAAAAAGCGTTTCACCGCAGAATACACAGCCACTATTGAAAAAGAGGTTATACCTGTTTATGCTCGTTTAGCTACTTTTTTACAAGACGAGTATTTACCTAAGGCCCGCACGAGCACCGGCATTGGAGCAGTGAAAAATGGAGCAGCTTATTATCAATTCCTCATCCGCGTCTTAACAACCACAGACAAGCCAGCAGACGAAATTTACCAAACTGGCCTGAACGAAGTGAAGCGTATTCGTACCGAAATGGAGAAAACGAAGAACGCTGTAGGTTTCAAAGGAACCTTAGCTGAATTCTTTGAACATATGAAGACGGATCCGAAATTCTATCCATACAAGACCCCGGCTGAGGTAATTGCGGCCTTCCATGCGATTCACAAAAAGATGGAGCCGTCGTTGAAAACGATGTTTGGTCGTGTACCTAAAACTCCTTTCGAGGTTCGTCAAACAGAAGCCTTCCGTGCTGCCTCTGCATCAGCGGAGTATTTCCAAGGTTCAGAAGATGGAACACGTCCAGGGATTTTTTATGTACCGATTTTGGACGCCAAAAAATTCAATTTAACCTCTGGAATGGAAAGCTTATTCTTACATGAAGCCATCCCAGGCCACCACTACCAAATCAGTTTGCAACAAGAGAATGCAGATCTGCCTAAGTTCCGCCGTTTCGGAGGTAACTCTGCTTATGCGGAGGGATGGGCACTTTACACAGAGAGCTTAGGAAAAGAATTAGGCCTTTACACGGATCCTTACCAATATATGGGAGCATTAGGTGACGAAATGCATCGTGCGATTCGCCTAGTCGTAGATGCAGGAATGCACTCTAAAAACATGACTCGTGAAGAAGCGATTAAGTATATGATGGATAATGAACCTCTAAGCGAAGAGGGTACCATTGCCGAAATCGAGCGCTATATGGCGATTCCAGCCCAAGCTTTAAGCTACAAAATAGGTGCCTTAAAGATCCGTGAGATTCGCGATCGCTTAACGAAAGAAATGGGCCCTAAATTCAAGTTGTCTGATTTCCACGATGAATTATTAAAGGATGGAAATATGCCTTTAGACGTTTTGGAAACCAAAATGAATGCTTGGGCAGCCTCAATAAAATAATGCAATTAACCACATCATTCCCCATTCCCCCAGCACCCGTTCTGATGAATCATCAGAGCCGGGTGCTGACGATGGGATCTTGTTTTGCAGCCTCGATGGGGGCGCGGTTGAGTAAATTACCTTTAGAGGTAATGATGCAGCCATTGGGCACCTTATTTCATCCGTTTGCGATTACCAGAGCTTTATCTGGAGAGGTTTCTGAGGATTTATATGAACACGGCGGGTATTTTTTGCACCCGGATTACCATTCTTTATTTACGGCATCCTCCTCATCAGAGTTGCTTGCGGATATTCGTTCGGTGGCAGCAGAGGTATCTTCCTTCGTCCGCTCAGCAGACTATTTAATCTTGACTTGGGGAACTTCATTTAGTTATTTTGACAAACATCTAAATAAAACCGTTGCAAACTGCCATAAGATGCCAGCAGATCGTTTCGAAAAGAGGCTTTCAACGGTAGAAGAGCTCGTTACAGATTTCCATTCTCTACTCTCTACTCTCCCATCTACCACGCAAGTGGTACTAACTGTTTCCCCGGTTCGTCACACAAAAGACGGCATGCCCGAGAATCAGGTTTCTAAATCGACCCTGCGTGTGGCAGCTGATATTGTTTCGAAAAAATTCGAGAATGTGCATTATTTTCCGGCCTATGAGATTATGCTAGACGAATTGCGCGATTACCGCTTCTATGAAGCGGATATGATTCATCCAAACGAGCAATCACAGGAGTATATTTGGGAACGATTTATGTCGACCTACTTTGATAATGAGTTGCTTTCGATTTCCAAAAAATGGGATTCCATCTACTGTACCTTAGGACACAGGCCTCACCCTGCTAAATTGATTGATCATCGGCGTGTATTAGAAGTACTGTTAGCCGAATTAAATTCCGAAAAATACCAAGAAATTGATACGTGCAAAATCGCCGAATACGTCGCGCATGAAATAAAAAACACCTATATTTGAGGTTTGAAAAGGAAAAGAGATTCATGGGAGAATTAAGCGTAAGCAAAGAGATTATATTAGGTGCCTTGAGCACCGTTCAAGAGCCAGATCTGAAGAAGGATCTAGTGACCTTGAATATGATTAAAGACGTGGAATTAGGCGTAGGAGAAGTTCGTTTCACCGTTGTATTGACAACACCTGCCTGTCCACTAAAAGAGAAGATTAGAAAAGATTGCGAGGATGCGATTCACAACTTAGTGCATCCAGACTTAAAAATTGTCATCAAAATGACGGCTGAGGTAACTTCACTTACCTCGAAAGATCCTTTAATTCCAGGCGTAAAAAATGTGATTGCTGTGGCCTCCGGAAAAGGTGGTGTAGGAAAATCAACAGTAACGGCGAACTTAGCCATGGCCTTGAAAAATGCCGGAGCGAAAGTGGGAATTTTAGACGCAGATATTTCTGGACCATCGATTCCCGTGATGTTTGGCGCAGAGGATTTACAGCCTTTAGTCACAGAAGTAGACGGGAAGAACCGTATTCAACCGATCATGCAATATGGCATCAAGATGATCTCCATGGGCTTTTTAGCTCCTTCAGAAAGTCCGGTGCCGTGGAGAGGTCCTATGATGACACAGGCTTTACGTCAGTTTTTTGGCGATACAAATTGGGACGAATTAGACTACTTACTAATTGACCTTCCTCCAGGAACATCAGACGTCCACTTAACTTTAGTTCAATTAATTAAACTAACCGGTGCGGTGATCGTAACGACTCCTCAAAAAGTCGCTCTTTCTGATGCCACCAAAGGTTTAGCCTTCTTTAAACAAGCTGGTATCAACGTACCTTTATTAGGATTAGTAGAGAATATGGCCTATTTCACTCCGGCTGAATTACCTGAAAACAAATACTATTTGTTTGGCAAGGATGGCGGTAAGCAATTAGCCGAAAAATATGCGGTTCCTTTCTTAGGAGAGGTTCCATTAATACAAGCCATTCGCGAAGCGGGTGATGATGGAAAACCGATAGCTTCCACAGCAGGTCCTAGTGCGGATGCTTTTGCAAGTATCGCCGCTAATTTAGCCCAACAAGTAGCTATCTCGAACGCAAAAAATCAAGCCTCTTAATATGGAAAATCACCCATTACATGCGCGCATTCAAACAGCGTTAGACAGTATTCGACCCTATTTAGTGGCTGACGGAGGAAATGTAGAAGTTGTTGAAATCACTCCGGATAATGTACTTAAACTAGCGTTAACAGGTAATTGCCAATCCTGCAATATGTCCACCATGACATTTAGAGCAGGCGTAGAAGAGGCCATTCGCAGAGATGTACCAGAAATTACAGCAGTAGAAGAAGTAAAACCCTAATAGGCACATGATGCGGATAGGAATATTTTTTGGCGGCCCCGCGCGTGAACGGGAAATCAGTTTTTTAGGAGGTAAAACAGCGATGGCCCACCTGAACAAGGCTTTGTTTCAGCCTATCCCCGTTTTCGTGGATAGCCTAGGCAACTTTATCTTGATCAAGGAAGAACTCATTTTTGAAGAGTCCATTCGCTCATTTTATCCACCTCAACGACTTCAAACCGCTCCTTTCAACGTTTATATTGAATCTTTACCGAATGCGGATGCAAGCGCACTTTTGCAAGAGATCGGAACAATTATTCAACCGGCTGAATTCGCAAAGCACTTTGATTTTGCCTTCATCGCGATGCACGGTCCGGGTGCAGAAGACGGTAGTATTCAAGGGCTTTTAGAATGGTATAACATTCCTTATTCCGGCCCAGGGGTTTTAGGCTCAGCCATCGGTATTGATAAAGCGAAGCAAAACGAATGGCTACAAAAATCGGTAGGCCTAGAGAAGAAATTCTTTGTTTTGCAACGTGATGATTACAATAAATACGGAAGGGAGACCCTTTTTGAGCAAGTAAAGAAGGAAATTGGTATTCCTTTCGTTGCCAAAGCTCCACACCAAGGATCCTCCATCGGCCTTGCCTTCGTAAAAGAGGATTCACTTGAAGTGTTTGATAAAGCCATCAAAAAGTGTCTTTTCATCGAGGAAATTTACCGCGAAGAGTGGATTACATTAGACGATGACGCGCAAGTAACTTTATTGCAAAAAATGGTCAACTTAGACGAGGGAATCGGATTCCCAGTCGTGTTCCAAAAACAAGTTTACTACCATCCTTCGGACTTATTAACCGCCCTACGCGACTATTTCACTCACACTGTGACGAAAGCAAGCATTCAATCGATTCATTCGGAAGATACCATTTTGCTCGAATCTTTTGTAAACGGAAACGAATTTAGCTGTGGGGTCATTCAAACTCCATCTGGTAAGGCTGTGGCCCTTCCTCCTACCGAAATTGTCACAGATGATTCGGTAGAAGTGTTTGATTTTAATGCCAAATACAAATCCAAATTAACCCGCAAACGCATCCCAATGCACGCGAGCCTTGCTCACCTACAAGTGATCCAAGCACAGGTGAAACAAGCCTTTGAGGACTTAGGCTTTGGGGTATGTACCCGTATTGATGGATTTTTAGATGCGAACGGCGTAGTCGTTTTACACGACCCTAACACCATTCCTGGAATGTCCCCTAGCTCATTGATCTTCAAACAAATGGCCGAAATCGGGCTAAATGTAACGGACTCTTTGACCTATTTCATCCGACAATCCATACGCGAGCGTTTAAGAACAGGTAAAAATTATTATTTCCTGAATCAACAATTAAAGGCTCTAGACGCAGCAATTGCCGCTTGTTTGCAGGCAAAAGCGGAACGGGATGTTCAAGTTTTAGAGATCAGCGGTGCGAATGATGAGGCCTTAGAAGCAAGCTTCCAGGCTGTAAAAAGTCAAGCAGCTGAACTTGCGGCACTAGGTACAGAAAATTTCCAAGTTTGTACTCCTTTGGAAATAGAAGAAGGCGAAACTCTACTCAACCTACACGTAGCACATATTGGAAAAGATTCTGCCAAAGAAATGTTAGAGGCCATCAAAACAGGTGTACACCCGTTAATCGCAAATACGCGTCAAGAAGCTATTCAAATCACAAAATTCTTTACGAATGTCTAATACAGAACTAAACCCTTTGCAATACCCAATCGGGAAATACAAGAATCCAGAGGTGATTACTCCTGAAATCAGAGCCGAATGGATCAAAGTTATCGCTTCAACACCCGATGATTTAGCTGCTTTATTAAAGGGTGTAGACGAAACCTTATTAGAAAAACCTTACCGTGAAGGCGGCTGGTCAGCTCGTAAAGTAATTCATCACCTGATGGACAGTCACATGAACAGCTACATTCGTTTCAAAATGGCGCTGACAGAGGACAATCCTACCATCAAACCTTATAATGAAAATGATTGGGCCGTGATGCCAGACGGAAACGAAGCGCCCATCGCTTGGTCCATTGAGGGCTTACGCTATATCCATTTGCGTTGGGTATACTTAATGGAAACACTGAAAGAAGAGGATTGGAAAAAGACCTACCTACATCCGGAAAGAGGAATTACCTATACGATGGATAAGGTGTTAGGGATTTATGCGTGGCATTGTACGCATCATTTAAAACATATAGAATCTGTTTTATAGAGTAGAGATAATAGAGTAGAGAGTAGAGAGTAGAGATAAAAGAGCAAAGTTCAGAGATTAAATCGCCAGAGGCGATGCATTTATGAACTATAATTGACTAAGCCGGAGGCCACTAAGTCCGCAGGACGACCAGCTACTATATTCCCCTAGCTCTCTAGATAGAAATCGAGTTTGAAATCTAAAAAATCATTGCGCAGCACGATTTTGAGATTTTAAACTCGATTTCTTATTCCACGGGGCGGTAGTATTCACAGCCATTTGAATAGCTAGACCTATCATCAACAGCGTAAAAAGAATTAACACCCAACGAAACATTTTTTGGTTCTTGTTCATAGTTGATGCGAGATAATGCCTGAGCCTTTGGTGATTTCTGACCAGGAATTAAGACCTGGAAAGTGCAAAGATACACAACCGGCGGTTTCCATTTGAATCATATCGCCGGATAAATAAGTGGCTAGATAGGAAATAGACGGATTGTGGGCTACAAGATAAAGAATGGGCTCGGTGCGCTTTGTGATTTCAATCAAATAATCAGGGCCGCTGGAGATATACCAAAACTCAGATAACTCGAATTCTGAGAAGGGCTTACCTAGTAATTCGGCAGTTTCGCGTGTACGAATAGCATCGGAAATCAACCAAAATCCTGCCGGAAATTGCTTTAAATGCATCCATTCCCCTAAGAGAAGGGCTTCTTCGATACCTCTTTCTGAGAGATGGCGACCTTTATCATCAGCGGTATGAGGCCCCGCATGGGCGTGGCGAATGAGTATGAGTTCCATTATTCGAAATCTGCTGCGGTTAATAAGGGGAATTTGCCTAATTTATGTTCGGCTCCCATTTTTACATAGTGCGGTGGGCCAAATTTCAAGCGATTAATCTGATCTTCATTTAGGGTCTTGACTACTTTTGCGGGAGTTCCTAAAACAAGGGAATAGTCAGGAATTTCCATGCCTTCAGTGACTAAGGCATGAGCGCCGATGAGGCAGAATTTACCTACTTTGGCCCTATTTAAAACCGTTGCTTGCATTCCGATAAGACTACCCTCGCCTACTTGCGCACCGTGTACAATAGCGCCGTGACCAACAGTTACGTGAGGTCCTATGATTGTTTTATCACCTTCATCCGCGTGTAAAACGGCATTATCTTGAATATTGCAGCCTTCGCCTAAATGTATTTCCTCTACATCCGCGCGAATGACAGCGCCATACCAGACGGAGACATCTTTCGAGATGAAAACACGGCCCATAACGCTGGCCGTCGGTGCAATAAAAATCGCCATATACAAATTATTTTATTGGTCAAATATACCTTAAATTGCGAATCGATGAAAGAATTCTACGAATTTGGGCTTTGGCAATCAAGTGATCAGATCGCTTCGATTGGTTGTGGGTATGGCTGGTGGGAAGTCGGCCTTTTGATACATTACCCCGCACATCATTTAACGTTAGTCGATCCGCTCGTTAATGAGGATGACATTCAAGACAGCATCGAATATTTCACAGAGAAAACGGGATTAACCTGGAAAACAGCGTTCGAATTGAATCCAGAAAACCTGCAAAAAAAAGATCAAATCTGGGTCTTTAATGCCTGGCATGAATTCAAAGATCGTTTGGAAATGTTAGCAAAAATCAAAAGTGCCTTAAACGAGGGCGGAATCGTCATCATCGAGGAAGAAATTTCGAAAGTCGAGCGCTTGCAACACGAAGGTTGTGGAAAAGACTTATTTTTTGAACAAGAAATAATCGAGGAGTTCGAGCAAATGGGGCTACAATACGTAGCTACACAAGTGAAAGACGACGTAGCCATTTACCTCAAATTCAGAAAATGAAAGCCGTTTTTTAGCTAAAATAAAATCCTTTTCGCAAATTTGCAGCGGAATTAATCACACATGTCAACAATCGAACGTCCCTTTATTATCGGTATCACTGGAGGAAGCGCCTCAGGTAAAACCCTCTTTTTAAGCCGATTAATGGAGCAGTTCCAGACGGATGATATTTGCCTTTTATCCCAGGATAATTACTACCGTCCTATCGAACAACAAACCAAAGATCACAACGGAATTGAGAACTTCGATCTTCCTGGAGCAATTGACGATAAGGCTTTTGCGGCTGACATTGAACGTTTGCGAAATGGAGAGGTGGTAAGTCGTGTCGAATACACTTTCAATAACACGGAGAAAGTACCTGACTTGTTGCATTTTCATCCGCGGAAAATTCTGGTAGTGGAGGGTATTTTTGTGTTTCACTTCCCGGAGGTGGCTCAACTTTTGGACCTTAAAATCTTCATCGACGCCCAAGATAAAATCAAATTAAAGCGTAGAATAAAACGTGATAACGAAGAGCGAGGATACGATTTACAAGATGTGATGTACCGCTGGAAATACCACGTAAAACCGACCTACGAGGAATATATTCGCCCTCACAAACGCAGCTGCGACATCGTGATTCCGAACAACCACCACTTCGAAAAAGGATTAGATGTAATCGTTTCTTACCTAAAGAATCAGATCTAGGTTATAGTGCAAACCTTTATTTTCTTGTTGTGCCCTCGCGTGTTTGATAATCAAATAGGCCACATTAATCATATTTCTTAATTCACATAAAGGCACCGTAATTTTCGATTGGCGGTATAATTCTTCGTGCTCTAAATAGATTAATTCCAACCGATCATAGGCTCTTTTCAAACGGCGATCTGTCCGAACAATCCCTACGTAATTCGACATAATTGACTCCAATTCTCGGGTCATTTCCGTCACCAACACCATCTCCTCTGGATGGCGTGTGCCGTCATCATTCCACGATGGAATACCATCTGGTAAGACCTGTGTCCCAAATTCCGAAACCGATTTTTCGAAGGCACGGTGTGCGTACACAATAGCTTCTAAAAGAGAATTGGATGCCAACCGATTTGCACCGTGCAAGCCCGTAAACGAACACTCGCCAGCAGCATAAAGATTTTCAATATTGGTTTGACTGTATTCATTCACGATAATTCCACCACACAAATAATGTTGAGCAGGAACGACCGGTATCATATCTTTGGACATATCGATGCCTAAAACCTGCAAGCAATGATTATAAATCATCGGGAAATGCTGCAGAATTTCTTCTTTCGGGATATGGCGAGTGTCCAAGAAAACATGATCAGTTCCATTCTTTTTCATCTCTGAATCGATCGCCCGAGC
>JBIIGE010000033.1:0-18644 GCA_044236555.1 Aquirufa sp. | reverse complement strand
TTAATTAAATCGCTCATCTGTACTAATTTTTTTTGATGATAATCAGCGCTTAGCGGCCCACTTGTGCATAAGAACGTCTGATTGGGGTTGCAAAGATAGTAAAAATATTTCTTTGCAAAAACATTTGCCTACTTTTTACCCTTAATCGACTGCACAAAGTTAATGATTTCAGCCGGAAGGTCTTTCGCTTGAGCAATCATCTTAACGAAAGCGCTACCTATAATCGCACCAGAGGCATTCTTAGATGCTTTCAAAAAGCTCTCGTGATCCGAGATCCCAAAACCAATTAGGCGCGGGTTCTTTAAATTCATGGAGGCGATCCGAGAGAAATACACCTCTTGATCGGCAGAAATGCCCGTTTTTGCTCCCGTAGTACTCGCAGAAGATACCATGTAGATGAAACCTTTGGAAACCGAATCGATGTGGCGAATACGCTCATCGTTTGTTTGAGGGGTAATTAACAGGATATTATATAGACCGTATTTTTCGAAAATTTCCCGGTAAGACACCTCGTATTCTACCATCGGAAGATCCGGCAAAATCAGGCCATCCACTCCTATTTCCGCACATTTCGCGCAAAATGCCTCCACGCCGTATTGTAAAACGGGATTAATGTAGCCCATCAAGAGCACTGGAACGGTGATGGTTTTGCGCATGTCTTTCAATTGCTCGAAAAGATGTGCCACGCTCATTCCCTGTTCTAAGGCAGCTTGATTCGATAACTGGATGGTTTCCCCATCAGCTACTGGATCAGAATAGGGCATTCCTACTTCAATGATATCTACCCCACCTGCTTGCAAGGCATTTAATACCGTCATTGTATCCTCTAAATGTGGGAACCCAGCGGTGGCATACACATTCAATATGGGTTCAGTCGCTTGGGAGAATAGGGCTGAAATTCTGTTCATCTTAGTCATTCAATTTTAAACGGTTTTGGTAAGTCGCTAAATCTTTGTCCCCTCTGCCGGATACATTAACGACCACAATTTCATTCGACTTAGCTTGCAGTCTTTCGAATACTGCCAAAGCGTGTGCCGTCTCTAAAGCCGGAATAATTCCCTCTAATTGGGAGCATTCCACGGCTGCGACTAAGGCCTCCTCATCGGTCACCCCATAAAAAGTGGCGCGTCCAGATTCGAACAAATGCGCATGCATAGGGCCGATTCCTGGATAATCTAGGCCAGCTGAGATTGAATACGGTTCGATCACTTGACCATCTTCGGTTTGCATCGATAAACTTTTGCTTCCGTGTAAGACGCCCGGCTTTCCTAGAAAAGTAGTTGCTGCAGAATGGCCTGAATTCACGCCTAGACCTGCTGCCTCCGCTGCAATCAAAGCTGTGCGAGGCTCATCTAAGAAATGGTAAAAGGCACCTGCCGCATTAGATCCACCACCCACGCACGCAATCACGTATTCTGGGTAATCACGGCCTTCTTTCTCTTGTAATTGGATGCGAATCTCCCCGGATATCACCGCTTGAAAACGAGCAACCATATCCGGATAAGGATGTGGTCCTACGACCGAACCGATGATGTAATGAGTATCTACTGGGTGATTAATCCAGTGGCGCATCGCCTCGTTAGTGGCATCTTTCAAAGTTTTTGAACCGGAGGTAGCTGGAACCACTTGTGCGCCTAACATCCGCATACGAGCCACATTAGGAGCTTGTCTTTCGATGTCGATGGCACCCATATACACGATACATTCCATTCCCATCAAGGCACAAACGGTCGCGGTGGCTACGCCGTGTTGTCCAGCGCCTGTTTCCGCGACGATTTTCGATTTGCCGAGGCGTTTCGCTACCAGGATTTGGCCTATCGTATTGTTAATCTTGTGTGCACCGGTGTGACACAAATCTTCTCGCTTTAAGTAGATGTTCGTATTGTATTTCGCAGACAAACGCTCAGCCTTGAAAAGCGGCGTAGGGCGCCCCACGTAATCCTTCAACAAGGCGTGAAACTCTTCCTGAAAAGAGGGTTCTGCGATAATATCTAAATAGCGGGAACGTAATTCCTCGACATTCGGGTATAACATTTCAGGAATAAAGGCCCCGCCAAAATTCCCATAATACCCACGCTCATCTACATTAAATGACATAATTATAGCTGTTTTACTAGTTCTTTCACCTGCTCGACATCCTTAAATCCAGGACGTATTTCGAGTTTACTATTAAAATCCAAAGCGTATAAGCCCGGAAAATCCTTCACCTTTTCCACATCCTCTGCTTGCAATCCGCCTGCTAAAATATAAGGGATACCCAGCGTATAATGTGTTAAAAGCGACCAATCAAAATGCGTTCCTGTTCCACCTATTTGAGCCCCTTTCTTAGTATCAAATAGATAAAAATCGGGCTTATCTGTCAAGTCTAAATCAGCGACCTCTCCTACACTTACCGCCTTGATGACTTGTAATCCGGCAGCTTGTAGAGCTTCTATCTCTGTTTGACCCTCTTCGCCGTGCAATTGCACAACCGAGAATCCTGCATTATTAGACAAAGCGATAATGTTGTCTATCGTTTCGTTTACAAAAACGCCTACCGCCTTGGTTTTCTCTGGTAAGGCTGGAATGACAAAGTCTTGTCCTACGTAACGTGGCGATTTAGGTGCCCATATAAAGCCCATAAAGTCTGGCCCTAGAGCTGCCACTTCTTGGATATTATTGAGTTCCCGCATGCCACAAACTTTCCACTTCATACCTATTTTATAAAGTCTCTTAAAGCTTTTCCGGGATTATCTGTCTTCATAAAGCTTTCGCCTATCAAGAAACCTTGGTAACCGTAGGACTTTAATTCTGTAATGATCTCGGGTCCTGAAATACAGCTTTCCGATACCTTGACGAATTGTCCTGGTATTTTGGAAGCCAAAACCTTGGAAGCCTCCACATTTTGCTCCGAAAAATTCTTCAAGTTCCGGTTATTTACTCCTACCACGGAAATATAATCTCCTAACGAACGATCCAATTCTTCTTGATCGTGCACTTCGAGTAAGGTTTCCATACCTAATGAACGCGCCAGGGTTCCTAATGTTTTGATTTCGACAGGACTTAAAGCCGCCGCGATCAAGAGTACCACGTCCGCACCCATAGACTTTGCTTCGATGATTTGGTATTCATCGATCATAAAGTCTTTACGCAAAATGGGCGTATTCGGATTCGTGCGACGGGCTAAATCGAAATCAGCATAGGTTCCTCCAAAATAGGATTCATCCGTCAACACCGATAAGCAGGCCGCACCCGCCTCCACATAGCCTTTCGTCACCACATCCACACCCATACGATCATTGATGATGCCTTTTGAGGGGGATTTACGCTTGAACTCAGCAATCACTCCGCTAGAAGCAGGCTGAATTAAAGACATAGACAAGGAATGACAAGCGCGCGCGAAAAAACCTTTTTTTTCGAGCTGAGCAGTCGAAGTGCGCGCTTTGCAAGCGGCCACTTCCTGTCTTTTGGTGGCTATGATTTGGTCTAAAATGCTCATCTTAATCCATTATAAATTTCTTGAATGCCTGGAAGGCACGACCACTTTCTAAAGATTCCTTGGCTACCGCATAGCCTTCCACTAAGCTGCCTGCCTTACCTGCCACGAACAATCCAGCCCCGGCATTCGCTAAAACTGCTTGCGTCTGCGCAGGTGTGCCTTCGCGTTGCAATATTCGGTACAACATATTCGCTGACGCCTCTGCGGTAGAACCGCCAAATAATTCAGATTGAGCCACTACATCGCATCCTATATCCCCTGGATTGTAAATCGAAGCTCCATCAGGTGTGGTTAAACGAAATGCTGATGTCAACGAGATTTCGTCGTAGCCATCTTCCGCATAAACGATGCCGTACTGCTTGCCGGAACCGGCAAAAAATCCTTCGTACAAAGCAAACGCGTCTGGGGAATATACGCCGGTGATTTGCTTGTTGACTTTGGCAGGATTCAATAAAGGTCCCAGTAAATTAAAGAAGGTTTTCATCCCTAATTCCTTGCGGATTGGGCCCACAAAGCGCATCGCCGGGTGGAAAAGAGGTGCGTGCAAGAAGCACATCCCCGCTGTTTCCATTTTGCGTTTCAAGATCTTAGGGTCATTCGTAAATTTCAATCCCAAAAACTCCAATACCGTCGAAGACCCCACCGAAGAGGAAACGCCGTGATTACCGTGTTTGGCGATTTTTTGGCCGGCACCTACGATGATAAATGAGGCCGTCGTCGAAATGTTAAAGGTATCCTTTCCATCTCCACCCGTTCCGCACACATCCATGGCGTCAAATTCTGACAAATCCACCGTGATGGCTAATTCCATCATCGCAGAAACAAACCCTTTTAGCTCATCCACTTGTATCGGATTAAACCAATAGGAAGCTAAAAATGCGGCGATTTGACTTGGATTAACTTCTCCTTGCCCAATACGCAGCAAAACTTCTCTCGCCTCATGCTCTGATAATGCGTCCCCCGCAGCCCGTCTATTTAATGTATCTTTCATTCTTTTATTTCATCCAATTTTTAATCATTTGCAATCCATGTTGCGTTAAAAACGCCTCTGGGTGGAATTGAACCCCACGCACATCGTATGTAGAATGTGCTTCTGCTAAAACAAAACCTTTGTCATCTTCCGCAGTAATCTTTAAATCGCTCGGCATGCTCGAAGGAACTACCGTCCAAGAATGGTAGCGGCACACTTCGAAACGTGACGGAATGTCTAAAAACAAGCGTTCTGTAGGATCCGTCACCACACATTCTGTCGTCACACCGTGTAACACCTCGCCCATATTACTCAGTTGCGAGCCAAAAGCCTCTGCAATCGCCTGGTGGCCCAGGCAGACGCCTAGAATTTTTTTGGTCGACTTATATTCCTTCAATAAATCCATCATAATTCCTGCCTCCGACGGAATCCCCGGACCCGGCGACAACAAGATTTGATCGTATTTTCCCACTTCCTCTAAGGAAATTTTATCATTGCGAAACACGTCCACCTCCGCGCCTAATTCCTTCAATAGGTAGACCAAATTGTAGACAAAGGAATCGTAATTATCTATCACTAACACTTTCATATCCTTAGCCTAAATTTTCTGCTACCTCTAATGCTCTACGCAAGGCGGCTAGTTTATTGTGAATTTCCTGCATCTCACTTTCCACCACGGACTTCGCAACTACGCCCATGCCCGCTTGGAAAAATAAGGTATCTCCTTTACTCAAAAACGTACGGATCGCGATAGCGTGATTGAAATTGCCTTCAAAATCCATAAAACCGATTGCTCCACCATAAATAGCCCGATTTGTAGGCTCTAAACGGTTAATGATCGTCATTGCATTGTGCTTAGGCGCACCGCTTAAAGTACCCGCTGGAAACGTATCCGCTACCATTTGCAAGGGATTCACCCCCTTTTGCAAGTGCCCTGTTACTTTGGAAACTAAATGTATCACATGTGAGAAGAATTGCACCTCCTTGAAAGTCTCTACCTTCACATTATCCGCCGAACGACTTAAATCATTCCGAGCTAAATCCACCAGCATCACATGCTCAGCTGATTCCTTCGGGTCCGCGATCAAAGCCTGAGCTAATTCCGCATCACGCGCATCATCGCCTGAACGTCTAAATGTCCCTGCAATCGGATGAATCTCCGCGACTGCACCTTCGATTTTAATCTGCTTCTCAGGAGATGCTCCAAAAATTCGGTATTCCTCGTAATCAAAATAGAACAAATAAGGGGACGGGTTCACCGAGCGAAGCGCACGGTAGACCTGGAAATCATCGCCTTGGAATTTTTGGGCAAAACGTCTGGATGGAACAATTTGAAATACATCCCCGCGCAAACAGTGTTTGATACAGGTATTGACGATTTCACGTGTTTGGTCCTCCGTTAAATTACTTACCTCTTCCCCTTTTCTCGCAAATGATGCAGTCGCATAATGCGGCATATCTAAGAGGAAGGTAATCGTATCAAAAGAAGGCTCAGAACCATCATAGCTGTGCGCATAGAGGCTCATTTGGTTATTAAAATGATTCACCGCCACCACGTAACGGTACACATAATATCGGATAGAGGGAATTTCAGATTCCGGATTTTTCGCCTGAATAGCGATATCCTCGAAGTAAGTGACCGCATCGTAAGAGATATGGCCAAAAAGCCCGTTCGCCATAGGCGAATCCCCTTTTTCCTTCTTAAAATCAAAACGATCCGCAAAGCTTTTCAGCGCAGCCACCGCCTCATGGCGATTCGCTAAGGTGAAATTCTCTTGGGTTCCGTCTGGAAATGTTTGGGTGACTTTCGAATCTGTCAACTCGAAGCGCGCCACCGGATCAAAGGCAATGTGCGAAAAACCGTGTTCTTTACCGTGGTAATCTGCCGATTCTAAGATGACAGAATTTTTATAATTTTTGCGAATCTTCAAAAAGATTCCAATTGGCGTCAACGTATCGGCCAATAATGTTTTTCGTGAAGTTCGTATAGGTATGCTAGACATGTTCAAGGGGCAAAATTAATAAAAAAAGGCTTACTGATGAACAGCAAGCCTTTCGTAAACATATCATGTACACACAGCAAAACTGTTCAAGGATTGTTATCCTTGCCACCAGTTATTGTTGTATGTTGCTTTTGTCATTGTGTTGTTATTTGATACAAATGTAGAGTGAATTCCGTAAAATCAAAATTTTAACCAATCAAATCCCATAAATTTCCGTATAAATCGGCGAATACAAGCACTTTGCCATATTCTTCCACACTCGGACCGCGCACAATCGTAATCCCTTGCTCTATTAAATTCGCATGATCTCTCTCGAAATCATCCGTGTGCAAGAACAAGAAAACGCGTCCTCCGGTTTGATTTCCTACCCTAGATTTTTGCTCGTCCGTCGCCGCTTTCGCTAGCAATAATTGACATGAACCCTCACCAGACGGCTGAACCAATACCCAACGCTTTACATCACTCAAAACGGTATCTTCCACTAGTGTAAATCCTAGTTTCTGGGTATACCAAGCGATGGCTTCATCATAATCGGCTACCACGAGGGCAAGGTGCATGAGGCGGTTCATAACAGTGGACAGTTTACAGTGGGCAGTGGGCAGTAGTCGGTAATCGGTAAACAGTAGTCCGGAGGGAATGAGTCCGAAGTCCGGAGGGAATGAGTCCGAAGTCCGGAGGTACATTCACCACTTACCACTTACCATTCACCATCTATACTCTCTACTCTATTATCTCTAATCTTGTCAGTAAACAGTAGTCAGTAGTCCGGAGGAAATGAGTCCGAAGTCCGGAGGGAATGAGTCCGAAGTCCGGAGGTACATTTACCACTTACCATCTCTACTCTCTACTCTATTATCTCTAATCTTGTCAGTAAACAGTAGTCAGTAGTCCGGAGGAAATGAGTCCGAAGTCCGGAGGTACATTCACCACTTACCATTCACCATTCACCATCTCTACTCTCTACTCTATTATCTCTAATCTTGTCAGCATCCAGTAATCAAAGGTTGCGGCTTAATTTTCGTCGCGGCCTGTGAAGTTAAAAGGTGAGATTAGCTTCAATTCTGCCTTGATTGCATCCGAAACGGCTAATCCATCTATGAATGCGTGGAAAACAACTTGATCAATCTTCCCATGGTGGCGAGTCAAGTCTTTCAGAGCCTCGTAGGGCTTAGGGAAAGCCTCGCGGCGCAATACCGTTTGGATCGCCTCAGCGATGACCACCCAGTTATCTTCTAAATCCTGCTGGATTTTGCTGTTGTTCAATTCTAATTTTCCTAAACCACGTTGCAAAGAATTCAATGAGATCACGACGTGTGCCAAAGGTGTCCCCACATTACGCAACACCGTCGAATCCGTCAAATCTCGCTGCAAACGAGAGATTGGAAGTTTAGCTGACAAGAATTCAAAGAAGGCATTCGCCATGGCTAAATTCCCTTCTGCATTTTCAAAATCAATCGGATTCACCTTGTGAGGCATCGCGGAAGATCCGATTTCACCAGCCTTAATTTTTTGCTTGAAATAACCCATCGAAATGTATTGCCAAATATCTCTCGACAAGTCAATCAAAATGGTATCTAAACGCTTCAAGCCATCAAAATAGGCTGCTAAATTATCGTAATGCTCAATCTGAGTAGTGTATTGGCTACGTTTGATCCCTAAATCTGAGTGTAATTTCGCTGCAAATTGTGGCCAATTAATCTCCGGAAACGACACCTGGTGTGCATTGAAATTACCAGTGGCTCCACCAAATTTACCTGTGAACGGAACCTGCGCTAACAGGTCTAATTGGCGATTTAAACGCTCAACGAAAACCTTAATTTCCTTTCCTAAACGGGTAGGAGAAGCAGGCTGACCATGCGTGTGTGCTAATAAGGGGATCTCTTTCCACTCGGTCGCGTAGGCCTCTAAAGTGGCCACCACAGCTTGGTAAGCCGGTAAAATGACATCGCGATGCGCCTCCGCAAGGGAAAGTGGAATCGCTGTATTGTTAATATCTTGAGACGTTAGGCCAAAGTGAATAAACTCCACATAAGGGCTCATATCCCCCGGAAGGGCTAACATGCGGTCTTTGATAAAATACTCAACCGCCTTCACATCGTGGTTCGTCACTTTCTCCGTATCCTTTATCCAAGTAGCATCCGCTTCCGTGAAATTTATGTACATCGAGCGCAATGCGACATAATGCTCCTTTGGGAAGCCTTTTAAGGGGGCCAAAGGAATCTCGCACAATGCAATAAAGTATTCGATTTCTACCCGCACACGGTACTGTATCAATCCAAACTCCGAGAAATAGGGAGCTAGTGCTGCGGTTTGTTTGCGGTAACGACCATCTACGGGCGAAATGGCAGTCAATAAATTTAATTCCATGCTATCTTATCAAAGCACAAAGTTACAACATTTTAAAAATTATCCGTAATTTCAACCATGCTTAGTCCACGCTACCTATCTTTCATCATTGCCTTCGTCATCGCTGGTGTAGCAACAGCCTTTATTTCATTCTTACCGCACTCCGATTCAGCGACTTTATTTGTTGCCTTTATCAGTGTCTTGATTTTTGGCTCCATACTTATCTACTTTGCTCTAGACAACCTTGTTTTCAAGGAAGTGAACGTTTTATATGACCAAATCAAGCAAATTAAAAAGAAGAATTTTCCGCTTATTTCTCGAAAACAATTAGTCCAAAAAGAGAACCCCATCGAACTCCTAAAGAGCGAATTAGCTGCCTACGTTACTACCACAGAAGATGAGGTAAAAGAATTGAAAAAGGCCGCAGTCTATCGCCAAGAATTTCTAGCAGACGTATCCCACGAACTGAAAACGCCCATTTTTGCCGCACAAGGCTTTGTTCACACCTTACTAGACAATCCAGACGAAGCGCCAGAAATCAGGCAAAAATTCTTAGAAAAAGCGGCAAAAAGCTTAGACGGCCTTGACGCCTTAGTCAAGGATTTGCTAACGGTATCTCAAATAGAAACCGGCGCCATCAAGATCGAAAAGAAACGCATCAATTTGCGCCCCATGGTCGAGGAAATATTCGAACAATTAGAGGGAAAAGCCAAAAAGCGCAACATAAAACTCGTGCTAAATTGCGCTGATGAAGCCATTGATGTAAAAGCAGATGCCCAAAAGATCGAACAAGTTTTAGTCAACCTAGTCGATAACGGCATCAAATATGGAAACCAAGACGGAAAAGTAACCGTCTTTATCGAAGACCGCAAAAAGTCCTATCTAATTTCGGTCAAAGACAACGGCCCAGGAATCTCGGAAAAACACCTTCCTCGCCTCTTCGAACGCTTCTACCGAATCGACAAAAGCCGCACTAAACTGAGCGGCGGAACAGGCCTAGGACTTTCCATCGTAAAGCATATCGTTCAAGCCCATGGAAGCAAAATCCAGGTGGAATCGAAGGTGGATAAAGGGACGAGCTTTTCGTTTAAGCTTGAAAAAGCGATATAATTTAGATTAGAGATAAGAGCACAAAGAATAAAGTATAAAGTATAAAGTTGGAATACAAAAAGGGACGCAATGCGTCCCTTTTTGTATGAATTTAGTAAAATAACAACACTGAATTTATCCCCAAAGGGGATTCCACATTTATTCTTTGTGCTCTATTCTTTGTGCTTTAAAATAGAGGTTTAGTAAAACAAATTCGGGAAAATAGGTCGCAGGCCAATTTGCTTTTTTACCAAGAGTTTAAATTTTTTATTGTGGCTATAAAATATGACGCAGGCCAATTTTTGCCACATTTTTTCAGAGGTTTAGTAAAACTAATTCAGAAAAATATGGCGAAGCCCATTTTTCGAATTTGTTTTACTAAACCGCCCCTTCCGTCAACCTCTCCGCATTCTCCGCAATCCTCAACTGCTCAATAAAGTCCCCAATTTCGCCGTCCATTACGACAGGAAGATTATAAACTGTTAAGCCGATGCGGTGATCGGTTACGCGGCCCTGCGGGTAATTGTATGTTCTGATTTTGTCCGAGCGGTCTCCAGATCCCACCATCGACTTGCGATTTCCGGCGATTTCAGCGTTGCGCTTAGCTAATTCGATTTCATATAAACGAGAACGTAAAACGGTCATCGCCTTGTCAAAGTTCTTAATCTGAGAACGCTCATCCTGGCATTGTACCACTAAACCAGATGGAATGTGGGTTACACGAACCGCAGAATAGGTGGTATTTACGGACTGGCCACCAGCTCCAGAAGAACAGAATGTATCTTTACGAATGTCGTTCATGTTGATTTGAACGTCTACTTCGTCCGCCTCAGGTAATACCGCGACAGAGGCAGCAGAGGTGTGGATACGGCCGGCAGATTCTGTGGCTGGAACGCGTTGAACTCGGTGAACGCCGGATTCAAATTTCATTTTGGCATATACATCTTCGCCCTGAACGGACGCGATAATCTCTTTGAAACCGCCTGCGGTACCGTCGGTGAAATCCATGATTTGGAACGTCCAACCCATTTTTTCTGCGTAGCGCTGGTACATGCGGAAGATGTCTCCCGCAAAAATAGAGGCTTCGTCGCCACCTGCTCCGGCACGCACTTCGAGGATACAGTCTTTAGAATCGTTCGGGTCGCGGGGGATTAACATCTCCTTTAACACCTCTTGCATCTCTTTTTCTGCTGGAACTAATTCTTCTAATTCCGCTTTGGCCATATCGCGAAAATCCTCGTCTTTTTCCGTAGCGATCACTTGTTTAGCCTCCTCGATGGAGCCTAATAAGTTTTGGTAGGCCAAATACTGGTCTACGATCTTTTGCAAATCCTTGTATTCTTTACTCAAGGTCTTGAATTTCTTCAAGTCCGATACCACCTCTGGCATCGCAATTTGTTGTTCTACTTCTAAAAATCTTTCTCGGATGGCCTCTAGCTGCTCCAGCATAACATTTTGGTTTTAAAAAACGTTGCAAAGATAGTAATTAAATCCATTGCCCTTTGCCCTCGTTTAGAATACCTTTGCATAAAATATCCAAACGATGAAACACGCCCTACTCCTTTTCGCTTTAATCGCCATGCAAGCTTGTGATTTTTCCAAACGTATCGATACCGCTGCAGCCGTCAAAGAAATGAAGGCTAGACAAGTGAAGCGCGTTTTACCTCAAGACATTGTTAATCAAGTAGATGCATGGGGACAAGAAATTCAATCGAAAGGGGCTGCGAAATTAGATAGTGCAACGAAAGCACTCCAAATTACAGTTCGAATAGGTGCTCCAGCGTCCATAAAAGCATCATTTAAAGATGCAAAGATGGTTGAGATAATGGATGCCTTGGATTATTCATTGGGCCAAAAGCAGGAAATCCCTCCATCTATCCAAAAAAATACCGCAGGAGATAGCTTGTACTATTTTTATCCTTCAGAAGCTGGAAAAATCACTGTCCTTGGTTTCTCTAAAACCATCGTAATCCAAAACATGGATCGCCCCTTGATTAAATAAGGTTGCGCTCTAGAATTTGGTTGATTTGAAAATTCACCTCGCGTAAATGTGGGTCAGAAATTTCCTTTGAAAGCGGGTTTCCCGTAAAGAATGCTTGAACGTGTTGCTGCACTAGTCCATGCAATAAACTAGGCTCTAGTTCGATCGAATGCAATAATTCTTGAGCGTGTGACCACAGGTTTTGGGTTAAAACACCTGCCAAAAGCATCGCTTTGTGAATCTTCTTGCGTTCCTCTCCATTCACTAAATACATCGCATCTGTGATATCTTTTGCGAGTGCGACTAGGGTATTTTGAGTTTCTTCTACCATCACCTCTAGGCAGATGGGCATTTGATCTAATTTGATTCTTCGGCCTGTTTCCAGATGCTGAACCGGGAAAAACACCCCCATCTGGTTCGTGCTCACGCGTTCTGGATCGTATAAAAGATTCGCCTCAGCGAGGGAGAATGTGCCTGAAACGAGGATAAGTGTTGCGTATTTTGGCAATAATAATTCCTTCAAAACCTCAGGATAAGCCGATTCAGGCACACATAAGAAAAATACGGTGGCCGCGGAATCTGAGAAATCGAGATCTTCGTGGACTTTCGCATTGTATAAATAGGACACTACCTCTTTTGCCTTCAAGGGCTCGCGACTAAAAACTTCTTGAACTGAATTACCGGCATTTTCTAATGCCTTTGCGATGTGCCAGGTAACGTTTCCTGCACCGATAAACGATATTTTAAAACTCATGTGGTAGTCTCCAGTTTAGCCCCAACGAACGGGGCCCATTGTTGATCCAAAATTCCAGAAAAATTTCGCAAAAACATAACAAAAGATGGTCTAAATGGCTGGCGCGCTAAAACCATCCCCGCTTCTTCCGGCGTCATGTGCCCTTTCTTTGAATTGCAATACTTGCACGCGGTCACTAAATTATCCCATGAAGTGCGCCCCTGACGTGATTTGGGCAACACATGGTCCATCGTTAAGAAATCTTTAGAGCCACAATATTGGCAAGTATGGTTATCTCGCTTTAAGATATTTTGGCGATTCAGCATTACTCCTTTGAAAGGAAAATAAACATACCGCTGCAAACGAATGACCGAGGGATAAGGGAAAGTTTTTGAAACGGAATGCAATTTTTCAGTGGTGGATTCTGCGACTAATTCTGCCTTATTTAAATAGACCAAAAGAAAGGCCTTAGGCATGGAACAAATCGTAAGCGCGCTGTAATCCTGATTTAAAACTAACACTTTCTGAGCCATAGACAAACCGTTTTAATTTGCTCATCAATTTAAATAATAATCGGCTGATTTGGAAGAGTTTAACATTGCTTTTTTGTTAAGAATTCAAGGAATTAGGTCCTATTTCGTAGATTTGCCTAAATTAAACAAATGCCCATGTCCACTTTATTGGAAAAAATCAAGCAGCTTTCATCCGAAATCACTCCTGAAACTCTAGCAAATCGCCATCATATTCACGCGAATCCAGAGCTTTCTTATCAGGAATTTCAGACGCAGGCCTATGTGCTAGAACAACTTGAACGCATGGGGATTCAGGCCAAAAAAATCGCCACCACCGGCCTCATCGCCGAAATCAAAGGCAAAAATCCAGACAAAAAAGTCGTCGCCCTTCGTGCCGACATGGACGCCTTACCCATTTTAGAAACAAACGACGTTCCCTATAAGTCCAAAAACCCAGGTGTCATGCACGCCTGTGGTCACGATGTGCATACTGCGTCCCTTTTAGGAACGGCACACATTTTACAACAAGTACGCGACGAGTTCGAAGGCACCATCAAATTGCTATTCCAACCAGCCGAAGAAAAAGCCCCGGGCGGAGCCAGCATCATGATTCAAGAAGGTGCTTTGCAAAACCCCACACCAGCCAGCATTTTTGGCCAACACGTGGCGACCAATGTCCCGGTTGGTAAAATCGGTTTCCGCGAAGGAATGTACATGGCAAGCACGGACGAATTATATATTAAAGTAATCGGTAAAGGAGGCCATGGAGCCATGCCCGATGCCTGCGTAGATCCCATTGTCATCGCATCCCACATCATCGTAGCGATGCAACAAATCATTTCGAGAAATAAAAACCCGAAACTACCTTCGGTGTTGACTTTTGGCAAAATAGAAGGCCTAGGAGCGACAAACGTCATTCCAGATGAAGTGAACATCGCAGGAACTTTCCGGGCTATGGATGAAACCTGGCGCGCTGAAGGCCTAGAGAAGATGAAAAAACTCGCTGAAGGCATCGCCGACGCCATGGGTGGCCGCGCCGAATTCGAGGTTTTAAAAGGATACCCTTTCTTGCAAAACAATCCAGAATTAACCCGCCGCTCAAAAGCCGCTGCTATCGAATATATGGGAGCAGAAAATGTCGTTGACCTTGACCTATGGATGGCTGGCGAAGACTTCGCTTTTTATACCCATCACGTGGATGCTTGTTTCTACCGATTAGGAATTCGCAATGAGGAGTGCGGGATTACGAGTGGCGTTCATACGCCAAGTTTTGATATTGATGAGGCATCTCTATCAATAGGCCCCGGCTTAATGGCGTGGCTAGCGATTTCAGAATTAACTGTGTAATATTTTCAGCAGAGCCAATCGAAAAGGTCTCGGTTTTTAATTCAGTGAACCGAAATTGTTGCTACGCAAATAATTTCTTGTTCACTAAACTTAAAACCTCTCTATTTCGCATGAAAAAGGGTAAATCATCACCATTAACCATTTACCGTCATCTCTTCTCTATACTCTCTTATCTCTAATCTTCTTTGAACTTTGGTCTTTGAATTTTGTTAAATAGGAAATTCCAAAGGATCCGGCCATCTGAATTCATAATTCAATTCTTGGCAAATCTTATCGCCATTCACCACTTTGCCGCCCAGACAAGTTACTGAATAATCCCAGTAGCCAGCCGGCATTCCGCGGCGTTCGATGTCGTTTTCGCCTACGTCACCTTTTGTGGGGTGAATAGGTGCCACAATGTTATATATACCTGAATCGATTTTCTCTGCAGCTAATGCAATTAAAGCGACCACGTCATCTTTGTGTACATAGTTAATTGGGCAATTTGCTCCATCATTGCGTTTGCCAGAGAAATACTTAGCAACGTAACGATCGCCGCCCATTAGACCTGCTAAACGCAAGATAAGGGAAGGTACTTTGGAGGAGGAAACGATGGCTTCTGCTTTGGCCATCAATGAATCCTCGTTAATTCCGGAATTTTCATCTACGGTATCTGATACATTCGCATAGACCGATGTAGAAGAAAGGAAAATGAGTTTTTTAGCAGCGCCTACCGGTAAATTATCTACCCAATCTTGTAAAATTGTGAGGTAGGTTTCTTCTGAATTCTTCTTGCGGCGAGGAGGAATGGCCCAAATTTGAATCTCAGAATCGTTCATTGCTGACCAATTCTCAGCCGGCATTTCGGGTTCTGCTCTGAAATCCAACACCTTAATTTTCGGATGAGCCGCTTGTTGATGAACACTCGAAGCGGAAACGCGGACGTCGAAATCCGCTAAAGCTAATTTAAATGCCAATGGTGCGCCTACCCAACCGCCCCCGTAAATACTTATCGTCTTTTTCATGTAATTTTGCACCTTTGGAACAATTGAATCGCAAAGATAGTTTAAGTGCTATGAATAAAATGTTTTTTGTGCCTTTTATCAGTATTGTGTTAGTCGCGCTGGACTATTACGTTTGGATGGCGGTCAAAACCGCTTTCAGAAACTCCCGCCAAAGTATTCAGAACATAGCTAAATATACTTTTTGGGGTTTTACCGTCTTCATCCTGTTAGGAATTCTTTCTTACAACGCGCTCCCATTGAATGCTTGGAGAAACGAAATTAGGATTACCTTCATGGCGATCGTGATGATATCCGTTATCACTAAACTGTTTATTATTATCTTCTTATTACTAGAAGATATCACCCGTTTCTTCCGTTGGGGGACCAAAAAAGTATTGAAGAAAGACCCCAGCGCAATCAGTCGCCACGAATTCTTATCTCAAGCAGCATTGGCGGTAGGTGCGGTTCCGGCGGCTACCTTTGCTTTTGGCATTATTTCCGGTGCACACGATTACACCGTAGAACAAATTCCATTGAAAATAAAGGGCTTGCCCTCTTCTTTTAAAGGCCTAAAAATTGCCCAAATTTCCGACATTCATACAGGCTCATTCTTCAACAAAACCGCCGTTAAAGGGGGTGTGGAAATGTTAATGCGTGAAAAACCGGATGTCGTATTCTTTACAGGGGACTTAGTTAATAATGAGTCCAAAGAAGTTCAGAACTATTTCGATGTGTTCAATAAGGTCAAAGCTCCCTTAGGCGTTTTTAGTACCTTAGGGAATCACGATTACGGTGATTATGTGCGTTGGAAAAGTCCAGAAGCTAAGAAACAAAACTTAAAAGACTTGATGAAGGCCCATGAATTAATGGGCTGGAACCTCTTAATGGATGAACACCGCTTCTTAGAAGAATCAGGCGAAAAACTAGCTATTATAGGGGTCCAAAACATCGGAACAGGTCGTTTCCCTTGGTACGGTAACTTAGGGAAAGCGCACAAAGGAACAGAAGAAGCAGCCGCTAGGTTATTGTTATCACACGATCCAAATCACTGGAATGCCGAGGTGACAAAGAAATACAAAGACATCGATGTGGCTTTTGCGGGCCATACGCATGGCACACAATTTGGCGTTAAAATAGCCGAAATGCGCTGGTCTCCAGCTCAATATGTTTACAAACAATGGTCCGGGCTGTACCAGGAGGGTGAACAACAAATCTACGTGAATCGCGGCTATGGCTATTTAGGCTATCCGGGGCGAGTGGGGATGCCGCCGGAAATTTCAATCTTTACTTTATCTTAAATAATTTAAGATTAGAGAGTATAGAGTAGAGAGTAAAGATGGTGAATGGTAAATGATAAATGGTGAATGATAAATGTAACTCCGGACTTCGGACTAATTCCCTGACTACTGACTACTGACTACTGACTACTGGCTACTTGTTAGAGTAGAGATTAGAGAGTATAGAGTAAAGATGCTGAATGATAAATGGTGAATGACCCTCCGGACTGCGGACTCTTTCCCTTCGGACTGGCAACTGCCCACTTACGACTGCCCACTTCCCACTGTCCACTGACGACTGACTACTGATTACTATTTTTTTAAAAAGAACTTTGCTCCTATATTAAAAAAAGCTAAATTTGCATCCCAATTAATTGGTTTCGTGGCCGAGTGGCTAGGCAGAGGTCTGCAAAACCTTCTACAGCGGTTCGAATCCGCTCGAAACCTCCAAAAACCTTCCTATCTGGAAGGTTTTTTTATGCCCATAACCATATTGCAAAATATTCTAAAAATAGTTCAATTTTACTCCTGGGGCTTTATTTTGAAAAATTCTAAATAATTAATTCGATAAAAAAAATACAAAAAATGAATAGGTAATTAATTGTTTCCTAAAAAATCGGATTGTAGTTTTGCGCACTGAATTAAAATGAGAAAATCTATATTTATGTGTTGCAAAAAATTAACGCTCGTTAAGTTTCTTTTTTCCTTCTTATTTTTAGTTGCGACTACGACAGCTACATATGCACAAGATGCAGCAGAAGGTGAAACATTGTTTAAAAACAACTGTGCGGCATGTCACGCATCTACTGATGAAATTTTAGTAGGCCCAGGTTTAAAGGGCATTAGCGAACGCCGTCCAATTGAATGGATCGTTAAGTGGGTACACAATCCACAAGCGGTTATCGCTTCAGGCGACAAGTATGCAAATGACTTGTACAATAAGTTCAATAAGGCGGCAATGACCCCTTATCCTAATTTCACAGAAGCACAAATCAAAGGAATTATTGCCTACATCGATGCATCGAATGCAGCTCCAGCGGCACCGGCAGCAGGTGCAGCTCCAGCAGCGGGTGCGGCAGCTCCGGCAGCTCAATCCTCAGGTGGAATGATGGAAGTGCTTTTGGTAGGATTACTTATCATCATGGTAATCGTGTTAATCGCTTTATTATCAATCGTTAACTCGTTAAGTAAGTTAGCTAAAGCGGAACAAGAAGAAGGCAAATCATTTTTTGAAAGAGTTTCTGAAAATGCAAAGTCAATAGCGGCTAATTCAGCTGTGAAAACAGGAATCATTGTGTTAGTCTTCTTATTAGGAGGCAAAGCAACAATCGATGCAGCTTACGGTGTGGGTATCCACCAAGGATATGCACCTGAGCAACCGATCAAATTTTCTCACAAATTACACGCGGGAGAAAATCAAATTAACTGTAACTATTGCCACACAGGTGTGTATGAAGGTAAAGGAGCAAATATTCCTTCGGCAAACATTTGTATGAACTGCCACAACGCAATCAAGCGTGAGTCTCCAGAAATTCAAAAAATCTACAAAGCATTAGAGAAAGATGAGCCAATCCAATGGGTACGTGTTCACAACTTACCTGATTTAGCCTACTTCAACCACTCGCAACACACAAACGTAGGTGGTTTAGAGTGTAAGAACTGCCACGGCGAAATCGAAAAGATGGAAGTGGTAGAGCAACGCTCTTCATTAACAATGGGCTGGTGTATCGATTGCCACCGTCAAACGGACGTAAATGCAAAAGGCAACGCATACTACGATAAATTAGTAGAGGTACATAATAAGGATAGCAAGACTCCTTTGAAAGTTCAAAACATCGGTGGCTTAGAGTGCTCTAAGTGTCACTATTAATAGAAATAAAATTTTAGTCTGAATAAGAAAGATTATATGGAAAATTCGAACAAGA